>JANPCW010000702.1:0-2140 GCA_031431155.1 Janthinobacterium sp.
GATGATCAATAGCGGCATGCCGCAAGTGGCCGCGATGCTGTCCGCGATGGCGCCGGTGGACCCCAGCGCATGGCGCGCCAGCGTGGCCGAGGCGAAAGCCGAGCTGGCCGCCTACCAGCAATCGCCGCCCATTTTCAAGGATGGCACAGCGCCGCTCGACTTGTGGCAAGTGGTGCAGGCCGTGATGGAGCAGGCGCCGCCCGACACCATCATCACTAACGGGGCCGGCAACTACGCGTCGTGGGCGCACCGCTTCTATCGCTACGGCGGTCTGCGCACGCAACTGGCGCCGACCAACGGCGCCATGGGGTACGGCGTGCCGGCCGGCATCGCCGCCAAGCTCATCGCACCGGAACGCACCGTCATCACCTTCGCCGGCGATGGTGACTACATGATGAACGGCCAGGAACTGGCGACCGCGGTGCAGCACCAGGCCGGCGTGGTGATCCTGGTATTCAATAACCAAATGTACGGCACGATCCGCATGCATCAAGAGCGCGATTACCCCGGACGGGTGTCGGGCACACAATTGCACAACCCGGATTTCGCGGCGTTGGCCAGGGCTTACGGCGCGCACGGCGAAGTGGTGACCGAGACCGGGCAATTCGCGCCGGCCCTGGAACGCGCATTGGCCTTTGCGAAAGACCAGCAACTGCCGGCCCTGATCGAACTGCGCTATGACGCCAATTTGATTACGCCGAACACCACCTTGGACACCATCCGCGCGAATGCCCGGGCGGCACAAGCTACTACATAGGCGCGGCACAAGAAGCGATGCGGCCTGCCGCGTCCGATGTTGCACGTGGGCGCCGCGCACCCGGCCAAGCTAGCGGTTGGCGACCCGTTTGAGCAGGCGCATGAAGCCGCCAATGACTGGCAGTTTCTCGTACAACTCCTCGGCTGCATCCCAGTAGTCGCGGTGCAGCGCGACCAAGCCATCGGCGTCAAAGCTCAAATGCGTGGCGCCCCGGATGCACTGGGGACCGTGCTTCATGGTGAAGCGGAAATCCCAGATCAGGAACGCTTCGCTGTCTCGCACAATCCGGGTATTTATCACGAAGCGCGGGGCGTCGAGCTGGGCGAACATGTGTTCGAAAATTCGCGCAATGTCGACCAAGCCACGCACGTCGTTGAACGGGTCCTTGAAGTGCGCGTCGGGCGCGTAAATGGTCGCCAAATCCTGCACCGTTTCCAGCGTCAGCGTTTGGTAAAAACGTACCAATCGTTCCAGCTCGGTATCGCGGTTCATAGTCCGGTCACCTTTCGCACCAGCCAGAAGTAAAGCCGGTATGGCAGCAGCCGCGCCACGCGCATGCTGTTGGTGAATCGCCGTGGAAAATGGATGTGGAACTGACCAAGTTCAATTGCGCGTACCAGCGCGCGCGCCGCGTCTGGCGCGCTCATCAAGGCCGGCATCTTGAAGTCGTTGCCGGCCGTGAGCGCGGTGTCGACAAAGCCGGGGTTGATCTGATACACATTGATGCCGCGCGGATGCAGGTCGAAGTACAGCGATTCGGTCAGGTTGATCAGCGCGGCCTTGGTCGGCCCATACACCAGCGCTTTCGGCAAGCCGCCGTAGCCGGCCACCGAAGCGACGATGCCGAGCCCGCCCGCCCCTTGCTTGAGCAGGATCGGCAGCACCACGTCGAGACAATTGAAGACGCCGCGCAAATTGAGGTCGATCAAGCGGTTGGCGGCGGCCAGGTCGAAGCAATCGGCCCGCATTTCGTTGTAGCCACCCGCCACGATCAGCACCAGATCGATGCGGGCCCAAGCGGCCAGGATCGCGCCGCGGGCCCGCTCGATGCTGTCATGCAGGGTGATGTCGAGCGCCACCGCCAGTGCGCGCGCCTGGCCAAAGCACAACGCATCGAGCGCGCCCTGGTTGCGCGCCGACAGCGCTACATGCGCGCCGCGATCGAGCAACAGCCTTGCGGTGGCAGCCCCGATGCCACTCGAGGCGCCGATCACCCAAACGTGCTTGCCGACCCAGTTGGCGTCCTTCCGGTTCATGGTGCCCGCTGCGCACTGCGCTTGTTGAACGACAGCGTCACCTGGCCCAGGGCAAAGCCGAACTTGCTCATGGCAGCGCGGTTGAGCATCACCCGTTCGTCAATCAGGAACATCCAGTCCTCGAAGT
>JANPCW010000703.1:0-3575 GCA_031431155.1 Janthinobacterium sp.
CTGATCGTCTACGGCGACAGCCAAGTGGTGATCGACGACGTGAAGCGAACCGGAGCGGGCGCCCTTAGCCTCCAGGGCGAGCGCGCACGCGTACTCACCCTCCTGGCGCAATTGAACGACGTCACGCTGCGCTGGATTCCACGTCATAAGAACGGTGCAGCTGATGGGCTCTCCCAACAAGCGGTTCAGCGCGCGCAGGTCGACCACGACACAAAGGATCCATCATGAAAGCCATTGTCACCGGACATTCGCGCGGCCTGGGCGCGGCGCTTGCCGAGAATTTATTGGCCCGGGGGATCCCGGTGCTGGGACTGGCGCGGGCCACGAACGCGGCTCTGGCGATCCGGTTTCCGCAACTGCTTGAACAAATCGTGCTTGACCTGGCTGACTCGGCCGGCCTTGCGCAGTGGTTACGGGGCGCCGATTTGGCACGTTTTCTCGCTGGTAGCGAGACCGTCCTGCTCATCAACAATGCCGGAACGGTGCAGCCGGTCGGGCCGCTCGCCACTCAGTCGCCGGCCTCGATTGCGCGCGCCGTTGCCCTGAACGTGGCGGCCCCGCTGATGCTGGCGAGCGCGGTCGCGGCGGCCAGCGCCAGCGCGCGCGAGCGACGCATCGTGCATGTGTCCAGTGGTGCGGGCCGCACCGGATACCCGGGCTGGAGCGTGTATTGCGCCACCAAGGCCGCCCTCGACCATCACGCCAGGGCCGCGGCGCTGGATCAGGCGGCGGCGCTGCGCATCTGTAGCCTGGCGCCGGGCGTAATCGACACTAATATGCAGGCTGAAATCCGCGCTGCTAGCCTGGCGCAATTTCCGCTGCGCGAAAAATTCGACAGAATGCAACGCAACGGAGAGCTGGCGAGTCCCACGGAAACTGCGCAGCGTCTGGTCGACTATCTGCTGTCGAGCCAGTTCGGGCAACTGCCTGTGGCGGACCTGCGCCAGCTGCCCGGCTAGACCTTCCGCGCAGGACGGCGTGGACCTCGCAGAAGCGCCAAATCGGCCATAATGGCGGTCTAAATAAAATACCAACAAGGCCGGCTCGTGAATGCGATTATTTCAGTCAAGAACCTCACCAAAACCTATGCCTCGGGCTTGCACGCGCTAAAGAATGTGAACCTGGATATCCGTCAGGGCGAGATTTTCGCGCTGCTGGGCCCCAATGGCGCCGGCAAGACCACCCTGATCAGCGTCATCTGCGGCATCGTCAATCCGACCTCGGGCGTGGTGCTGGCCAACGGCCACGACGTGGTGGCCCAGTATCGCGCCGCGCGCGCCAAGATCGGCCTGGTGCCGCAGGAATTGTCGACCGACGCGTTTGAAACCGTGTGGGCCACTGTCAATTTCAGCCGCGGTCTGTTTGGCCGGTCGCCCAACCCGGCCCATGTCGAAAAGGTATTGCGCGAACTGTCGCTGTGGGAAAAACGCAATCACAAGATCATGACGCTGTCAGGCGGCATGAAGCGGCGCGTAATGATCGCCAAGGCCCTGTCGCACGAGCCGCACATCCTGTTCCTGGACGAACCGACCGCTGGCGTGGACGTGGAACTGCGGCGCGACATGTGGGAAATGGTACGGCGCCTGCGCGATTCCGGCGTCACCATCATCCTGACCACCCACTATATTGAGGAAGCCGAGCAGATGGCCGACCGGATCGGCGTGATCAGCCGTGGCGAGATCATCCTGGTCGAGGACAAGGCCGTGCTGATGCAAAAGCTCGGCAAGAAACAACTGCGGCTGCACCTGCAGCATAACCTGGCGCGCATTCCCGACCAATTCGCGGGGCACCAGCTCGAACTGGCCGCCGACGGCAGCGAGCTGGTCTATACCTTCGATGCCCAAAGCGAGCGCACCGGCATCGCCGACCTGCTGCGCCAACTGGGCGAGCATGGCATCGACTTCAAGGATCTACAGTCAAGCGAAAGCTCGCTGGAAGACATCTTCGTCAATCTGGTCAAGGAACAACGATGAATCTCTACGCCATCCGCGCAATTTACGGTTTCGAACTGGCGCGCACCTGGCGCACGCTGATGCAAAGCATCGCCGCGCCCGTCATCTCCACTGCGCTCTACTTCGTTGTGTTTGGCTCGGCGATCGGCGGGCGCATGGGCGCCATCGACGGCATCGGCTACGGCGCCTTCATCATTCCGGGCCTGATCATGCTGTCGCTGCTGACCCAGAGCATCGCCAACGCATCGTTCGGCATTTACATGCCCAAGTTCTCTGGCACGATCTACGAGGTGCTGTCGGCGCCGATCTCGTATGTCGAGATCGTGATCGGTTACGTGGGCGCGGCCGCCACCAAGTCGGTCATCCTCGGCCTGATCATTCTGGCCACGGCGCGCCTGTTCGTGCAGTTCGAGATCGCCCACCCGTTGTGGATGCTAGGCTTCCTGCTGCTCACCGCAGTGACCTTCAGCCTGTTCGGCTTCATCATCGGCGTGTGGGCCGATGGCTTTGAAAAGCTGCAGATCATCCCGATGCTGATCATCACACCGCTCACCTTCCTGGGAGGCAGCTTTTACTCGGTCAACATGCTGCCGCCATTCTGGCAAAAGGTCACCCTGTTCAATCCCGTGGTTTATCTGATCAGCGGTTTTCGCTGGAGTTTTTATGGCGTCGCCGATGTCAACCTGGCCCTTAGCATCGGGATGACGCTGGTATTTCTCGCCCTGTGCATGTTCGGTGTGTGGTGGATCTTCAAAACCGGCTACAAGCTCAAGAACTAATTAAGTAGGGCGGATGAGCGCAGCGTTATCCGCCATCGCAAGCATAAGGCGGATAACGCTTCGCTCATCCGCCTACATTCATTCATAAACGACACGCGTACCACGGGTTTATAAGCTGCAATCCGTTCGGCGCACTACACCGGCATCCTCTAGTACGCTCAAGCTTGCCGCTTGGCTGGCGCCGGCCGACTTCACAACCGTCACCGTACAATCGGCTTGCGCCACCACCTGCGACGACACGCTGCCCAGATAGCGTCGCAGCGTCGAACTGCCACGCGAACCGATGACGATGTGATCGACATCGTTGATGCGCGCGTAATCGATGATCGCCGCCGCCGGATCGGGCGCTTCCAATACATGGAACGTCACTTTGTCGGGCGCCAGCTGTAGCGGCCGGGCCCAGTGCTTGAGCCCCACTAGATGTTTCACATGCAGATTGCGGCCCTCCTTGTCGACCGTCACATCCATCGCAATGCGATGGGTTTTCTGGACCGTCACGCACGCCAGGCGCGCGCCCGGTTCGGCTTGCAGGATGCGCCGCGCCGTCATGCGCAAGGACTCGGCCAGCGCTTGCGAACCATGCGTCAAGTCGATCGCCGCCACCACGATCGGCGAGCGTGCCAGTTGCCCGGTGGCCGATTGCTGCGGCAGCGCTTCGGTCCCGATGGCGCGGAACCAGCGCTTGGTCACCGGCACCAGCCCATCGCGTTTCATTTTCTGCGCGCGCGCCGTCAGCTGCACCTGCCCGGGATGCTGCAAGTCGAAAGCGAGCTGCGCGGCGCTGTCATAGCGTTCAGCCGGGTTGACCGCCAGGCAGCGCATGATGATTTCCTGCAGCCACGGC
>JANPCW010000704.1:0-2616 GCA_031431155.1 Janthinobacterium sp.
AAGTTATGCCTGATGACCATAGCAAGTTGGTACCACCCCTTCCCATCCCGAACAGGACCGTGAAACAACTCTGCGCCGATGATAGTGCTGCAACCAGTGTGAAAGTAGGTTATCGTCAGGCTTGTTATATGAAAAAACCCCTGCAGAGATGCGGGGGTTTTTTTTCGCCCAGAAATCGGCCGATGACCACTGGTACAATGACAAGAGATCAATTGCAGCCATTCAAAATGACCAATTCTTTCGATTTCAGAGATCGAGCTCCGACACAATGAGCAGCATCCCGCAAGCTGCCGGTGACCTGTTCCGTCATGTCAGTGCCGATAAGGCGCAGCTATACCGCGTCATCATGGACGCTTTTGCTGCGGCCAAGCGCCAGTTCCGGCTTCAGTTGCGTCCCGACGAGGTGCGTCTGGAAGCGGCATGGCCAGGCATGCCGCCGGCCCTGGATGAAATCCAGTTGGCACTGTTGCAATTGGCCGAATGGGGCAACCTGGAGTCGCAACCGGATACGGCACGCGTGTCCAGCATCGAGGACTTTTATCGGGCCCGTTTCCTGTATCGCCTGTCCCTGGGCGGCGAGGCGGTCGAGGCGGCGTTGATCACGTTTGCGCAAGCGCTGGCCCGGCGCAGCGAACTGCAAACGGTCGCGCTGGAAGACATTTTCAATCAACTCAACGCCTTGCTGGCATTGTCGGGCGAGTCGGCACTGGACCCGGCCAAAGTGCATGGGGTACTGCGCGATTTGGTGCGCGTATTCGAAGGGTTGGCCGACAATGCCCAGGCCTTTATGGCCGGCGTGGCGCGCACCATCGAATTGCAGCAAGCCGATGCCAACGCGGTCATGGCTTTCAAACAGCGGCTGATCGATTACCTGCAGCGTTTCGTCAGCGATCTGGTGGGCCGCTCGGGCGCCATCGTGCAACGCATCGCGCAACTGACGCCGCAAATCGAGCCCTTGCTGCTGCTCGCGGCCCAGCGCGAAACGCGCGACGCGGCCCCCGGCGACACCCAGGCACAGGAAGAAGCGCTGCGTCAGCGCCTGGCCAGTTGGCGCGAGCGCTGGCTGGGACTGTCGCGCTGGTTCATCAGCGATGGCCATATCCAGGCCCAATCCGAACTGCTGCGGGCCAAGGCCCGCTCGGCCATTCCGCAATTGCTGGCCGCCGTGGCCGCTCTGAACGAACGGCGCAGTGGCCGCAGCGACCGCTCCGCCGATTACCGCATTCTGGCGCGCTGGTTCGCCGATACCGACAACGAGCCCGACGCGCATCGCCTGTGGCGCGCCGCCTTTGCCCTCAATCCGGCCCGGCATCTTAGCCTGCTCAGCGATCCGGCCGATGGCGCCGACCACGTGCCGGCTTCAACTCCATGGGCCGATGCGCCGGTCGTGCAGATTCATCCCCGCCTGCGCGAGCGCGGCGAAATTGCAGTGCGCGGACCGGCGCCCCACGTGCGAGAGCGCGATGAGGAGCGCGCCATGCTGGCCTTCCAGATTGCCGAGGAACGCGATCAGGTGGAGGCGGCGCGCGCCGCACTGGCGACCGGCAGCCCGACCCGGCTGTCCGACCTGGGACGGCTGGCGCCGCATGCTTTCCAGCTTTTCCTGGCACTGTTGGGCGAGGCGCTGGCGGCGCAAGCATCGCCGAATCAGACCGTCCTGCGGCAAACGGCCGACGGCTTGCTGCAAATCCGGCTCGAACCGCTGGGCCAGGATACATATGCCAGCGTCGAAACAGCGCTCGGCATATTTTCCGGGCGCGATCATTTATTGACGATTACGCCGACGATGGAACCGCAATGAGCGAGGTACCTGTCGACGCCGACAACCCAGGTGAAAAGCGGGCCGACGCCCACACCATCAAGGATGTGCTGAGCCGGCACCGCGATGCGGAGCGGCGCGAGGCCTTGCGCGCACTGTTGATGCGGCCCCTGATGACGGCGGCCGATGCCGATTTTGGCGCCGTGCGGCGTCATGCCGACGAATTGCGCGACTGGTTTTCCCAGGCGACGGGCTGGAGGCTGCAGATCGAGCGCGATTGCGCCCGGCTCTACAAGCGGCCGGCCGACCTGACCGACGCCAGCCGCGGCGCGCCTGAATTCGGACGCCGCCGCTACGTGCTCTTTTGCCTCGCTTGCGCCGCGCTGGAACGGGCCGACCCGCAAATCACCTTGCGCAACTTGGGCGACAAATTGCTGATGTTGGCGGCCGAACCGGAGTTGGCCGAGCGGGACTTCTCCTTCACCCTGGAAGGGCCGCATGAACGGCGCGAACTGGTCGCGGTGTGCCGCTATCTGCTCGAACTCGGCGTGCTGCACCGGGTCGCCGGCGATGAGGAAGCCTTTGTCGCGCGCGCCGGCGACGCCTTGTACGACGTGCAGCGGCGGGTGCTGGCAAGTTTGCTGGCCGCCAGCCGTGGCCCGTCGACCTGGCCCCCGGACAGCGCACCGGCCAGTCTTGGGCAACGGCTGACGGCACTGGTCGAGGAATATTCGGCCGACAACGACGACGCGCGTCGCACCGTGCTGCGCCACAATCTGGCGCGCCGCCTGCTCGACGATCCGGTCGTGTATTTCGACGAACTCGATGGCGAGCCCGGCCTGCGCGCCTATTTTCAA
>JANPCW010000705.1:0-2031 GCA_031431155.1 Janthinobacterium sp.
GCCGGCTGAAATCTTATCCAATACCATTCATCAGGGCCTGCCCACCTGTCCGGTCTGGATCCAGGTGACCGATTTCGACCTGCACCGCATGTGGGTGCAAGACCATTTGGCAGGCTATTTCGCCCCCAACGATGAAATCGCTTTCCGCATGCGCGCCTACGGCGTTGCGCCCGACAAGATCCATGTCACCGGCATCCCCGTCATGCCGGGGTTCGGCCGGCATCCTGAACGTGCGGTCTGCGCAGCGCAATTCGGCCTTGCGCCCCAGCGCACCACGTTCTTGCTGATGGGTGGCGGCGACGGCCTTGGCAATCTCGCCACCGTGGCCGAACGCCTGATGGCGCTCGATGGCGACTTCCAACTGATCGCACTGGCAGGAAAAAATGCCGGCGCATTGTCCGCCCTGTATGCGCTTGCGCAACGCTACCCGCAGCGCATGCTGGTGCGCGGCTTCACCGACCAGGTCGAGCGCCTGATGGCCTGCGCCGATCTGGTCATTACCAAGCCGGGCGGGCTGACCACGGCCGAATGCCTGGCGATGGGATTGCCAATGATTGTCAACCTGCCGATTCCCGGCCAGGAAGAACGCAACGCCGATTACCTGCTCGAACAAGGGGTGGCGCTGAAGGCGCTCGACGAAGTGACCCTGGAATACCGGATCGGCTACCTGCTGGCCCACCCCGATAAGCTGGCCGACATGGGACGCCGCGCAAAGGCGCTCGGTCGGCCGGACGCGGCGCGCCAAGTACTAGCTAAAGTGCTTGCATGATGAGCGCTGGGTGTCGCAAATGACAAGCGCGACCGCCCGGTAAAGCGGTACTCATGTCTTGTACGATTGATCGAGGCGATCGAGTTTGCGCACCAGCGAGGGCCAGACAAACGCGCCGCCGAGGCCGCCCGTCTGCACCCGCATCGCTTCGGCAACCCCATTGATAATCAGCGGATTGACCTGGATCAGTTCACCCCCGGCCTGCGCCGACAACTGAATTTGGCAGGTCGCTTCAAACGTGTACATGGAGAGGAAGGCATCGGCGATGCTTTTGCCGACCACGAGCAAGCCATGATTGCGCAGCATCAGGAAATTAGCCGGCCCCAGATCGGCCTGCAGACGCGGTTTTTCCTCATCGCGAAACACCACCCCCTCATATGCGTGGTACGCCAGCGAGGCGAGCACAAATGTCGATTGCTGCGAAATCGGCAGCACGCCGCCTTGCTGCGCCGACACCGCAACGCCGTTCGGCGTGTGCAGATGCAGCACGCACGCCGCATCGTGGCGCGCAGCGTGGATGGCGCTGTGAATGGTGAATCCGGCTGGGTTGACCGGATGCGGATTGTCGGCATCGAGTTTGTTGCCGCCGAGATCAATTTTCACCAAACTCGACGCGGTAATTTCGGCAAACATCATGCCGTAAGGGTTGATGAGAAACTGATTTTCCACGCCCGGAATTTTGGCGGTGATGTGGGTGAAGACCAGATCATCCCAACCGTATTGCGCGACCAAGCGATAACATGCGGCGAGATCTACGCGAGTTTGCCATTCATCGGTGCTGACTTTGTTTTTGAGGGATGTGATGGACGCATTGACAGAAGTATTCATGTTTAAGTCCCCTTGAAATCGGAAAACGAAACTCTAATATCGGCGCGGTTCTTCAGGCACTTTAGCCTGAAACACCCCGTTAAATGGCGATCTGCAACATTTTATCGTCAGTATCATCTCACCAAGCGCAACGCATGTTCAGAAATACCGAGCATTACATTTTGCCCCACTGCAAACATTTCGCCGCCCGGCTGATGCGATTGATCGACCAACAATTCGGTGCCATTGGCGGCAACTCGATAGCGCACAAACTCGCCAAGAAATTCGCGTTCTAAAATATTTCCCGTAACCTCAATTGTGCCCTGCGTGTGCTGTGGGTGCGCCGATGCCGCGTTGATCGTGATCGTATGCGGTCTCACCGCCAGTGCTGTTTTGGCGGACGAGTCGCCAGTGGGAAATGCGGCTAGCGATACCGTTCCCAGCAGGTCTGAAGA
>JANPCW010000706.1:0-5260 GCA_031431155.1 Janthinobacterium sp.
CAGTCCGGCGCGCGCCGCACCACTTCCATCGGGTCCGCGATGATGCGTTGCTGCGCGTTAGGATGCGCCGCCAGCTCGGGAAATACGTCATTGCCGCCGGCGATCGAGATCGCTTCCGAGGCCCAGCCGATGCCGCTCATCAGCGGGTCGTTCCACTCCTCAAAATAGATTTTCGGCCGGCGTTTCCACTGCGCGGCCCGGGCCCGGACGCTGTCGACCTGCGACTGCAAGTCGGCCACCAACCGTGCGCCCGCTTCTTCGCGCTGCACCATCGCGGCCAGCACCGAAATCATTCGGAAAATGCCGGGTACCGTGCGCTGGTTGAACAGATGTACTTCGATTCCCGCGTGCGCCAGATCCCGGCAGATGTCTGCCTGCAAATCGCAAAAGCCGATCACCAGATCTGGCTGGACAGCCAGAATCCGTTCAAGCTTGGCTGACGAGAATCCGCTGATTTTGGTCTTTTCCCGGCGTGCGCGCGGCGGGCGCACGGTGAAGCCTGAAATGCCGGCGATGAATTCTTCCGCGCCCAGCGCGTACAGGGTTTCAACCGACTCGGTCGACAGGCAGGCGATGCGTTGATAGTGGCTCATGGCAGGATCTTTCGATGTTGGCGCGCTTGTTCAAGTTTTTCGCACAGGGCGGCGGCACCAGCGATCATGCGCGGACCGGAACGGTTCAACAGATTGCCATCGAGGCGGAACAGGTTGGCGCGGCGCACGGCGCGCATCGTGCCATACGGTTTCCATAGGTTGATGCCGCCATCGGTCGCGCTGCGCTCGCCGGTGCTGACAATGGCTTCCGGGTCTTCCTGCAAGACCGCTTCGATGCTCACCACTGGCGCGGTGATTTTCATGGTCGCGAAAATATTCTCCCCGCCGCACAAGCGGATCGCGTCGCTGACCACATGCGTGCCGCTCAGCGTATAGAGCGGCTTGTCCCAGACTTGATAGAACAAGCGGACCGGCGGCCGGCCGGCGTATTGCGCTGCGAGCCTGGCCAGTTTGTGACGCAGATCGGCTGCCGCCGCTTGCGCCGCCCGTTCCGTGCCCATCAGTTGCCCAAGACGGATCAGGCTATCGGCAATATCGTCCAGTTTGCGCGGCTCGCTGTGGAACATCGGGATGCCCAGCCTGCTCAGTTGCTCGATCTGGCGATCCGAACTGCCGTGGCGCCACACAACGATCAGGTCGGGTTTTAGCGCAATCACGCGTTCCATGTCGATGTTGCGGTTGTCGCCGATATGCGCAATGCGCTTGGCCGCTTCCGGATAATCGCTGTAGCTGACTGCGCCGATGATACGATCGCCGCCGCCGGCCGCAAACAGCAGCTCGGTCACGTGCGGCGCCAGCGAGATGATTCGTTGCGCCGGCTTGCGCAGCGACACCACCAAGCCATCGTCGTCGCGCACGTTGATGTCGGCACTGGCTTGGCCGGCGATCAAGCAGGCCAGTACAAAGATTCGTTTTTTCATTTTATGTTCCCGTACCATTCGTTCAATGCCTGTGCCGGGCGCTGCCAGCCACCAGCAACAGCGCCACGATTGGAAATGTCAGACGCGCCAACCTTCGTCACCCTTGAGCACCAGCGGCAAACCGGCGGCGACGAACACGGCACGCTCGCACACTGCGGCCACTGCCTGGTTCAGCCGTCCGGCCTCGTCGGCGAAACAGCGCGAGACAGCGCCGAACGGCACGATGCCCATGCCGACCTCGTTCGATACGAGGACCACGTCGCCGCGCGCGTGATCAAGCGCGTGCAGCAGGCGCGCGCGCTGTTCATGAAACTGCGCCGGCAGCGTGACGATGCCTACGTCCGGGAAATCGGCCGCTTCCGCAAACAGCAGGTTCGACAGCCAAAGCGTGAGGCAATCGACCAGGATCAGCCGGTCCGGCGCGCTCCATTCGAGGATCGCGTCGCCCAGTGCCAGCGCTTGCTCCACCGTAGTCCACGCCGATGGACGCTGCCGGCGGTGATGTGCTATGCGCGCGGCCATTTCGTCGTCGCCGGCGCGGGCGGTCGCGATGTACACCACCTCCTTGCCCGATTGCGCGGCCAGCAGTTCCGCATACGCGCTCTTGCCGGAACGCGCGCCACCGAGTACCAGTGTGCGCGTCATGGCTGGTAGCCATCCTGATCCGGATAAAGTGGAGGGCCACCCGGCCTGGCAGCAGAAAAACCTTCGGCGGTTTCATGCCCGGCACCGAGCGCATAGCTGAAACTGTGTTCGCCGCCGGTCGCACCGGAAACGCCGGCATTCATGGAGCGCGTGGCATCGCTGCCGACGAACGAGGTCGCGCGCGGCCCACCCGCGCCACGCGCGCAAGGCGCTACGATGGCTAGCGCAAGCGGCGTGATTGCCGGGAGCCGTGAAACAGGAAAGGTCATAACACAATTGAGTGAGTAAGCAACCGGCCGACGTCCCCGTAGGCCAGATTGAACAGAAGGGCGTGGACAGAATGGGCGATCGAATAGGGGATGTGTGGCATACCCTGGTATCGCGCACATGCTCGTCCGCACACTTCCACCTGCTCTGGCCGGTATCCGGGCTAGCAAGTCAAACCGTCTCACCTTCCCGTGCTATGCACAGTGGTTTTAGAGGCGGCTCGTCACGCGAACGTGACGCTTGCGTACCGTTGCGGGGGCAGCACACGTTTGCCGTTGGAATGGCATCGTATTTCCCGTTTAACTGCACACATGGGCATGTGTGCGGGCACCAAAACATGGCCATTATACGGCGTCGCTATTCACGCTTCAATCGGCGAGGATGAGCGCTTCGCCGTAGCCTATCTGGTGCGGAGTACTGGCTGCGTGCAAGGCCATGTCCGCTGGCGACAAGCCCGCATGGCATGCGGCGAGCAAGCGTATCGTGCCGGCATGGCAGACGACGATGGCGCAATCGTGCTGCAGCTGCCCTATGTCACGATAGAACGCGGCCACCCGCTCGGCCATTCGCAGCACGCTTTCGCCGCCGCCCGGATGGTAGGTCGCCACGTCGTTGGCCCAGGCGTCGATCTCGGCGCGCGCGATGGCGTCCCACCTGCACATTTCCCAGCGCCCGAAATTCATTTCGACCAGGCGCGCATCGAACGTGAGCGATGTGCCTGCCAGCTTGCCGGCCAGCTCGGCGCAGCGGCGCAAGGGGCTGGAAAAGATCGGTGCGTCAGTCGGCAAGGTGGCCGACAATGTCGCCAGCACGCGCGCCGTCGCCTGCCCGGCGACGGCCAGATCGGTACTCCCGTAGCAGATGCCTGGCGCAACGCGCGGCTGAGGGTGGCGAACCAGGATCAGGCGCATGACTAGCTGATGCTGGCGAGCACGCTCAAATACAAGACCACTTCGGTCACTTGCTGCACGGCGCCCAGACAGTCGCCGGTATAGCCGCCAATGCGCCGAATGAATTTCTTGCCCAACCACGCCGCCGCCGCGGTAGCCGCCAGCACGCCAGCGAGCATGGCATTCCAGGCCAGATGTCCATTCAACCCCAGGTAGAGCGCGGGAAGCATGGCCGAGACGGCAGCGATCGCGAATTCAATCGTCGTCATTTGCTGGGCCAAGGGCTTGGCCTTGCTTTCATCGCGTGCATATTCGAGGCGCCAGATCAAGGCAGTCGCGGCCAGGCGCGACAGTGGATGGGTAAAAAACAGTGCCGCGATGACTGCGCCTGAAGGCATCGCAGACAGCACCACGCACTTGAGCGCGAGCAGTACGCCAATCCCGATTGCGCCATACGCGCCGATACGCGAATCTTTCATGATGTCCAGCACGCGCTCGCGCGTTAATCCACCGCCAAAGCCGTCGCACATATCCGCGAATCCATCTTCATGAAATGCGCCGGTCAGGTAGATGCCGGCCGCTGTCGCGAGCAAGACCGCGACCGGAGCAGGCCATAGCCACGCGGCCAATGCATAGACGGCGCTCGTGATGGCCGCCACCACGATCCCCACCATCGGAAAGTAGCGCGAGGCGTGATGCAACCAGTCGGGCTCAAACCCTACCCAGCGTGGAATGGGCAGGCGCGTGAAGAACTGGAGCGCGATAAAGAACAGGCGGCACTGGTGGATGCCCGAACTGACGAGGCCAGGTGAGGTCTGCATGGCGGCAATTCTAGGTCGACTTTTCGCTGACCTGAGCCGATGCGAACGTTGCCATGTCGCGCAGGAAATTCGCGGCCGAATGCAACAGCGGCAACGCCAGTGCGCATCCCGTGCCTTCGCCCAGGCGCAGGTTCAGTTGCAGCAGCGGGTGCGCGCCCAGGTGGTTCAGCATTTTTCGGTGTCCATTTTCGTCGGAACAGTGCGAGAACACGCAGTAATCGAGAATGGCCGGTTGCAAGCGCGCGGC
Organism: Janthinobacterium sp.; assembly: GCA_031431155.1. Lineage (GTDB taxonomy): Bacteria > Pseudomonadota > Gammaproteobacteria > Burkholderiales > Burkholderiaceae_D > JANPCW01. Next base: position 4,345 of record JANPCW010000706.1, read on the forward strand.
AACCAGCAGCGCACTGGTAACAATGAAGCCGTCGATCAGCAAGACCATTCGGCGCTGGGCCGCCTTCAACATCGCACCGACCATCATGGCAATCTCAAATCCGCCGACGGCGGCCAGGATGTCGAGTGGTTCGGTGGCGCCGGCATGGCGCATCAGGGCATCTTCGATCACGCGTTGTTTATGCAAGACGCCATCCGGCGTGAGCCCGGTCCCCGCTCCAACGCAGTCGGACACGGGAAATGGCGTGAATTTATGCATGAGTGCGGCGGCGGCGGTCGTGTTGCCAATGCCCATTTCGCCGAAGCCAATCACATTGCTGTCTAGCTCCGCGACGAGCGCCATCCCGTGGGCGATCGCGGTCGCGCACTGGTGCGCAGTCATCGCCGCCTCAACGGCAAAGTTCCGGGTGCCGAAACCAATCTTGCGATCGATCAGACCGGCCCGCGATTCGAAGTCGTGGTTCACGCCAGCATCGATGATATGCAGGTCGCACCCGTTTTGTCGGGCAAACACGTTAATTGCCGCGCCTTGCGCCAGAAAGTTTTCCACCATCTGCCAGGTAACGCTTTGTGGATAGGCAGACACGCCTTCAGCAACGATACCGTGGTCAGCTGCGAATACGAGAATTGCGGGGTTATGCAGGTGCACTGCAGTCGTGCCTTGAATCAGGCCCAGTTGCAGGGCAACAGACTCAAGAATACCAAGGCTACCGGGCGGTTTGGTCTTGTTATTGATCGCCTGACCAAGCTGTACGGCCAGGCCGGCGTCGTCGGTTGAGATGATGATTGGGATGGTCATTTGATGTTTTTAATCGTGAATTTGTTGTGGCTAAGATAGCACACACACAAAACCAACAATCGCTGGAAGAAAACCCTTGCCAATCAATGTGGCGCTTTGCTATAGTTCGCCTCCCCGC
>JANPCW010000707.1:0-4244 GCA_031431155.1 Janthinobacterium sp.
GGCGCTGCTGGCCCTGCGCCTGTTGCTGCAGTTAAAGCGTGCCGGGCGCGCAGCCTGGGCGGCGCCGCTGGCGCCGGCCCTGCTGTTGTCGATCCTGCTGTTTCTGCTTGGCTGCGTGCTCGGCGCGCTGATCCGCAACGATTCGACCATGGTGCCCGCGCATTACCATGGCACGGTGGGCGCCGTGACCTTGGCCTACATGGCACTCGGTTATCGCCTGTTGCCGGCCTTCGGCGCGCAAGCCGGCAGCGGGGCGCTGCAGCGCTGGCAGCCGCCGCTGTATGGTGCAGGACTCATGATCCTGGCGCTGGCGCTGGCCTGGTCGGGCTCGCTTGGCGTGCCGCGCAAGACACTGCACGTAGACGTCATCGTGCAATACCCGGCGTACTTTGCCGCGATGGGACTGGCGGGCTTGGGCGGATTGCTGGCCATTAGCGGTGCCGCGTTGTTCGTGTTCAATGTTGCGCGCAGCGTTCGCGGTATTCGCAGCGCACGCCCTCCAAGCTTAGGGCGGCGCGATGTCAGGTGGTCCGCATTGGCGCTCACTGTCGGCTTGACTGTGGTATTTGGCATGCTGCTCGCTTATTGGCCGGCCGAGACCGGCACCAGCGTGACCGCGCCACCGGCCAATCTGGGCAAGGAAACAAGCGCACAAGCGCTGCAAGGAAACGATGAAATTGCGCGCCGCTTCGCGCAGGGCGTGGCATTGCTCAACGCCAAGCAGTATGACGCAGCGGCCGCTCAATTGCATCGCGTACTCGCCTTGGCGCCTGCGATGCCGGAAGCGCATGTCAACATGGGTTTTGCCATGATCGGCTTGAAGCGCTACGCGGTGGCACGCGATTTTTTCAGCGTGGCGATCGATTTGAACAGGAATCAACACAATGCTTATTTCGGATTGGGCGTCGCGCTGGAGGGCATGGGCGATTTGCCCGGGGCCTTGGGGGCGATGCGCAGTTACGTCCACTTGAGCAAACCCGACAACATCTATCTGCGCAAGGCGAATGCGGCGATTTGGGAATGGGAAGCACAAAGGAAGCAAACCGAGGGTCAGAATGGCAGCAATCGCCAGGCGATTACGCGTCCCGAAACTGAGAAAAATGCCGTCGCGTATCCCATTCCCGGGAAAAGGATCAATTAATATTGCTCGGTGGCATTCTAAAACTGGGAAGGCGGACATGGAACAAAACTTGCTCAATGGAATGTTTGTAGAGATCGCCCCTGCCAGTCAAGCCGCGCCAGCCGACGCGGTTCGTGCCTAACGGTGCCTTGACCACGAGCGAGGTTCCGATCTCAAGTCACTGCAGCGGCCAGAGGAATGTGCATTATGAATCAAGCAGTTTTGCCCCCTAGCGGTCCGCCGCGCACCCTGCCGGCGGCATGGTGTTGGCTGGCTTTATGCGTTTTAGGGCTGATACTGATTGGGGTCACCGAGTACCTGGAGGCGAAAAACCTGCCTGCCGCGGTACCGATCGAACAACTGTTGTCGTATAAATTGATCAGCTATGCCAATCTGCTGCTGCTCGGTTCCACCATCGCTTATGTGGCACACCTCTGGTTCACTGCGCGTGCGGTGGGGCTGTGGGCAACCGGCCTGGCCACCGTCGGTGCGCTCGGTCTGGTGGTGGGATTGGTGGTGCGCGCTGCCGAAGCCTACTTCCGCGATCGCAGCGGGTCGATCGCTCTGACCAGCCTGTATGAAGTGATGTCCTTGTTTAGTGCTGTCACAGTGCTGATCTACCTGTCGATCGAGCGCGTCTATCGCACCTGCTCGGCCGGTGCCTTTGTGATGCCGATCGTGGCAGCCGCAGTGGTGTTCGAGGCATTTCTGGTATCGAACGATCAAGTCAACTCGGCCGACCATTTCCCGATCCTGCGCAGCTACTGGATCCATGCCCACGTGCTGGCCAATCTCATCGGCTACGGCGGGTTTGCGGTGGCGGCCGCAATGGGCGTGATGTTCTTGCTGCGCCACCAAGCGCAACGACGGGGCCATTCGCATGGCTTTGCCATCCGGACCCTGCCGGATTTGCCGATGATCGAGCACTTGATGAATCAGGCTATTTATCTGGGATTTCCGCTGTTCTCGTTCGCCACGCTGCTCGGGATCCTGTCGGCCAATCAGGTCTGGGGCCGCTACTGGGCGTGGGACCCGAAAGAAACCTGGGCCCTCATTGTGTGGCTCACGTATGCCGGTTATTTTTACCTGCACCATGCAAGAAAATGGCATGGCGTGCGGATGGCCTGGTGGACCATTTTCGGGTTCGGGCTGACCGTCTTTTGCTTCCTGGGCGTGAATATGTTTTTCACTGTGTTGCATTCATTTGGGTAAGCGCGCAGTGCGGGCGCAACCTTGGCGGCGCGCGCTTGCCGTGGCTCTGTTGACGGTGTCGCTGGCTGCCTGCGATAAACCGGCGGCGCCGGCCGCGCACTTGGTGGAAGGCCAGGCATTTCCCAGTTCGATGCTCGACTTTATTCCAGGCAGGAATGGCGCCCCCCGTACTTTGGATGGACGGATGGTGGTACTTAATATCTGGGCCACATGGTGTGCGCCATGTCGGCGCGAAATGCCCGCCTTGGACCGTTTGAGCAAGTCGCTTGACCCGGCGCGGTTCGTGGTGATCGGCCTATCCACCGACGACGACGCTTTCCTGGTGTCGGAATTCCTCGGCCAGAACGGCATCGGTTTCCCCAACTTCCTTGACCGCAACGGCAAGCTATCGCGACAATTGGGATTGCGTTTCTATCCTGAGACTTTTGTGATCGCGCCCGACCGTACCTTGTTGCGGCGCATGACCGGACTGCACGATTGGGACAGCCCCGACATGGTCGCCACCTTGGAACGATTGTATGCTGGGCAGCAGCGCGCAAATCGAGGCGCGCGCGTGCAGGAATAATGGCTGAACGGGTGTATGATTCCCGCACGTAAGCTGCTTGTTTGTCTTGTTTGTCCCCTAGATGCCCAGAATGGAACCGCCATGACCACAGCCCATCCCACCGAGACACCGGAGCAGCCTCTGCCTGCGGCCGGTGCCGGTGCGTCGGCAGCGGCCGCAGCTGCTACATCCTCCGCAGCGAACGGACACCGTTTTGTGCTGTCCATCCGCACCAAAGGATTGATCGTGTTCGCGGCACTGATCGTCTATTCGGTCGTGATTGCGGTTTTTGCCTTTCATCAAAAAAACCTGTTGTTACGCGATTTCGAACAAATCCAGGGGACGCTTGAAACCGAGGCCATGTTGAAGCAGGCGGACGTTGCGACCTTTCATGCCGTGATGGCGATCTTCGCCAATATCGGCGCCGCTGACCAGGCAGTGGGCATGCAGCGGATCCGGCTTCATCATCAATCGTTAATGCAGCAACATGCGCGCTTGACCGCCCGCTTGCCCAATGCATCGCTGAATATGGCCGACTTGAATACGGCCTGGCAACAAGCGAACGGGGATTCGTCCAGGGCCAACTTGAACGGGCTGATCGTGGAACTGATCAAGGCCAAGAACGATCTCGCATTGCTCACCGAACAAGTGCAGGAAAGCCGCAAATCCATGTCCGAGCGTTACCGCACCCAGAGCGATTCCGTGGCCATGACCACCTTCCTGCTCGGGATGCTTGGGCTGGGACTGCTGGGGGCCATCATCGGTTTGTTTTTCCGGCGCTTGACGGACGATTTGCGGATCCTGCAGGGGCGCGCGCTCGACATCGTGAAGGGTTTTCGCGGCCAGCCGATGGCGCTCACTCGCCATGATGAAGTCGGCCAACTGATGGCTGCCGTCAACGACATGGCGGACATTCTGGACTGGCGCGAAAAAGAGTTGGCGCTGAAACGGCAAAAGTATTTTCATCAGGAAAAAATGGCGGCGATCGGTGCCCTGGCGGCCGGCGTTTCGCATGAAATCGGCAATCCGATCGCCGCCATTTCCGGCATCGCACAAGACATGCTCGAACGGCGCTCAGGCGCCGATTGCACGGCAGGACTGTGCCACGACTGCCGGCCCGACCTCATTTATGCGCAGACCCAGCGGCTCGCTGCGATCACGCGCGAAATTGCGGAGTTCGCATCGCCGCGCGCGGTCGAACCGGAGTTTCTCGACTTGAATGCGCAACTGCGCAGTACCAGCAGCCTGATCCGCTACGACAGGCGGCTGCAACGCGTCACGTTGCGGCTCGATCTCGATACCCAGTTACCCGCCATCTACGGCGTGGCCGATCAACTGACGCAGCTGATCATGAATCTGCTGATCAAT
>JANPCW010000708.1:0-6825 GCA_031431155.1 Janthinobacterium sp.
CCAACCCGACCCCGATCGCGTGCAAGTCGTTGATGAACACCAGCGCATCGCCGGTATTCATGATGACCGACTCGGTCACTTCCAGTTGCAGCCGCTCGGGCGCCAGCCCGGTCTCCTTGAGGATCTCTGCCACGATCCTGACGATGCTGCCGCGCTCGAACTGCTTGACCGACAGGTTGACCGCGATCTTTGGCACATACAGGCCCGCTTGCTCCCAGCGCACCATTTGGCGGCACGCTTCAACCAGCACCCATTTGCCCAGCTGGTTGATGAAGCCGGTGTCCTCGGCCATCGGAATGAACCGGACCGGCGGCACCAAGCCCAGTTCCGGATGCATCCAGCGCGCCAGCGCCTCGACCCCGATGATGCGCCCGCTATCGATTTCCACCTGCGGCTGATAGTGCAGGAAGATCTCGTTTTTCTCGATCGAATGGCGCAGCATCGTCTCCAGATGCAGCCGTTCGACGCCCTCGCCCGTCATCGACGGCGCATAGAAGCGGTAGCCGTTGCGCCCGTGCGCCTTGGCCTGATACATCGCTACGTCGGCGTTACGGATCAGCATATTGAGGTCGCGCGCATCGGCCGGGAACAGGCTAAGGCCGACGCTGCAGGTGACGAACAACTCGTGCTCTGCCACCTGGAACGGCTGCTCGAACATGGCCATCAGTTTTTCTGCCACCATACCGGCGCCCAGCTGGCCGTCCACATTTTCCAGCAAGACGATGAATTCATCGCCGCCCAGGCGCGCCAGGGTGTCGCCTTCGCGCAGCTTGCTGGCCAAGGCCTGCGCGACCTGTTTCAACAGCTCGTCGCCGACATGGTGGCCCAGCGTATCGTTGACGTTCTTGAAGCGGTCGAGGTCGATAAACAGCAGCGCCAGTTGCTGCTCGTCGCGCGCGGCGCGGCGCAGCGCGTGATCGAGCCGGTCATGAAACAGCAAACGATTCGGCAAGCCCGTCAGCGGGTCGTGGTGCGCCATATGGTCGAGCTTTTCCTGCGACTGCCTGACCAGCGTCACATCGCTGAACACGCCCACGTAATGGGTGCACTTGCCAGCGCTGTCGCGCACGGCGCTGACGGTCAGCCATTCGAGGAACAGCTCGCCGTCCTTGCGCTGGCTCCACATCTCGCCGCGCCAGAAGCCGGTGTGGACCAAATCGGTCCAAAAGACCTGATAGAAGTCGTCGTCGTGGCTCTCGGAACGCGTCAGCGTCACGTACTGTCCCAGCGCTTCCGTTTCGCTGTAGCCGGTGATCTGGGTGAATGCCGGGTTGACCGCCACGATGATGCCGGCGGGATCGGTCACGATCACGCCGTCCCCGATATGCTCGAGCACCGTGGCCGACAGGCGCAGCTTCTCTTCCGCCAGCTTGCGCTCGGTGATGTCGGCATAGACCCAGATGCTGCCTTCGTGGGCGCGCTGCGGGTCCAGCGCGCAACCGCTCACCAGGCACCAGAACAGGGTCCCGTCCTTCTTGCGGTAGGTGCGCTCTTCGTTCACGTACTCGCCCGCGGCGAGGCTGGCGTACTGACCCGCGCCGGCTGCGTCGAATTCGTCGCTCGACGGAAATCCGATCGCGGTCGAGGCGCCGCTCATTTCACCAGGGCCGTAACCGAACAGTTCCTCGCAGCGCCGGTTGACCGACACCACGCTGCGCCGGCGCACGAACATCACGCCGAACATCACGTTATCCAGGATCGCGCTTTGTTCGGCCAGCAAGGCCTCGATGCGCATCTCGTTATGTTTGCGCTCGCTGATGTCGGACATGATGCCATCGATCCATGGCGCGACCCCGTCCTCGCTCGCTTGCGGCTGGCCGTTCTCGGCGACCCAGCGCTCGGTGCGCGCCGCGTCAATGATGCGGTACTCGATCTCGTACGGCTTGCCATCGCGCACCGCCTGCGCGATCGTGCGCCTGTGCATCTTACGGTCTTCAGGGCAAATGATATTGGACCAGACCTCGGTGGCGCTGCGCATGAACAGGGTAGCCGGGTAGCCGCAGATGTCTTCGATCGCGTCGCTCACAAATTCGATCGGGCCGTCCGGACGAAAGCGAAACACGGCCCCCGGCACCTGCGTGACGATGGTGCGAAAGCGCTCTTCGCGCTGACCGACATCTTCGAACAGTTGCTTAATCGCGACCCGCATCTGCTCCAACTGGAGGGCCAGGCGCCCCAGCTCGTCGTCGCCGGCCAGGTCGAGGCTGGTGGCAAAATCGCCGCGCGACAGGCGGTCTGAAAAGCCCATCAATTTGCGCAGCGGCGCCAGCAAACGCCGGTTCAGGAACAACACGATCAGCAGCAGCGACACGGTCAGCTGGGCGGCCAGCACGAACACATACGAGCGCTGTTTCTCGCGCAACTCTTGCTGGCTGCTGGCGTCGTCCATCGCGACCAGCAAGCGCCCGATGTTTTCGCCGCGCACCAGGATCGCGCGCTCGGCGCGGTACACATTGCCGGTCAGGCGCTGCGGCGATTCGAGTTTCATGAACGGCGCATCGGACTGGCCGATCACCTCGATCTTCAGCACCGAGCGGTCGCGCATGACCGATTCGCCCAGCGAGCGGGCCGATTCGGCGTTCAGGTTCCAGAGCGATTCCTGCATGCCCAGCATCAGGATATCGGCGTTGCGCTGAAGCGCCTCGTTCAGGCTGGTTTTGGCCGATTGCTGCTCGTGGACGCCGATCAGCAAATAACTGCCGATGATGGCTGGAATGACTAGTCCGCCGAACACCACCAGTAACAGGGCACCGGAGATCGACAGCCCGGTCAGCTTGGAGCGCAAGCGTTGAAAGTAGGTGCTAGTCATGCAGTGGCAGCGCGCCGAGGGCGCGGTAAATGGAGTGCATCGTCAAGATTTTAAGAATGGTTAAGCAATATTCTGTTGGCATCTGCGCTTTTGGCGCCGCTTCCAAGCGGGCCCACCGGGAGCAATATAATTTTCTAGATGGAATTATGCACGGAAAGGGACCCCAACGTCATCCAATTGCGTGTTCAGCAGCATCGTGGCACGCATTAGCGGCGCGAATGCCCCGTTAAAAGCAACCGGAACAGAGCAAGGCAAGCAAGAACGGTAGCGCCTTGCTATCATCGCAGCACTTTTTAGAGGAACACACCATGTCACTATCCATGTACGACGCATCCATTCCCGTCTTCAAACAAGTGCTGACCAGCCTGTCGGCCATCCTCGACAAGGCCGAAGCGCACGCCGCCGAGAAAAAAATCGATCCCAATGCGCTGCTGCAAGCCCGTTTGTTCCCGGACATGTTCCCATTCACGCGCCAGATCCAGGTTGCCGCCGATTTCGCCAAGGGCGCCTCGGCGCGGCTGGCCGGCGTCGATGTACCCAAGTATGACGATACCGAGCAAAGCATGGCCGACCTGAAAGAGCGTATCGCCAAGACGCTCGCCTTCATCGACAGCCTGCCACAAGCGCAGATCGAGGGCAGCGAACAGCGCGATATCAGCACCAGCAGCGGCCCGAATGCCAAGCAATTCAAGGGACAGGTCTATCTACTGCATTACGCGCTGCCGCATTTCTACTTCCACGCCACGACGGCCTACGCGATCCTGCGCCACAATGGCGTTGAGGTCGGCAAAAAAGACTTTATCGGCAGCTTCTAAGTGCCAGTGGCATCGCCCTCCCTGCATCTGGGGCGGGCGATAGCTAGCGATTGCGACGCGGATATCCCTCGGCCGTGATGCGCTGCCAAACAAGCTCTTTCTGAGCGGGAGCCATCGCCACCCAATGCGCGACCTCTGCCACTGTGCGGCCACAGCCGCGGCACACTTCATCGAACGTGGTCGAACATACCGCGACACAGGGCGTGTCTGGACGCGGCGCTGGATTCATGCACTTCCTTTTGGCAAGTTCAGCTTATTCCAACCGTCATGCCCCAGCGCACGCAAGGTCTCGACATTTTTGTCAAAGATGTCAGATGCCTCAGGGAACGCCTCGACCGCGCGCTCGACGCTGTCTTCACGCAGCAAATGCAAGGTGGGGTACGGCGAGCGATTGGTGTAGTTTTCGATATCGTCTTGCGCGCTGTCGGCAAACTGGTAGTGTGGATGGAAACTGGCGATCTGCAATTCGCCGGCCAATTCCATATCTTCCAGCGCCGCATCGGCGACGTCGAGGAACTCGTTGTAATCGAGAAAGTCGTGCAGCACGTAAGGGTGGATCAGGAGGGTCGTGTCGACCTCTTCGGCGGTGAGGTCGGACAAGGTTTGCAGCTCATCCATGAGCTGTTCCAGCAACGCTTCCGGCGTGGTGGCCCCGGAGACAACGTAGCGGATTTGATTTCGGACATGGACAGCCTTGGCAAACGGGCATAGATTGAGGCCGATCACTGCTTTTTCGAGCCAGACTTGGGTGGCGGCAATGATTTCGGCGTCGTCCGGCTCATGCGATGTTGGGGTAGTCATGTGATTTTCTCGGTGTCGATGCAATGGGGCGGCTGGCGCAAACCTAAATTGTACGCACTCTTGATGCACGCGCTGACATTTTCGGCGCATCAGCGGGCGCAAACGAGGCGACGCACAAACCTGTGCAATCATGTTGTCAAGAAAGATAATGACATAGTGCAATTTTTTGTCCGTGTTTGAGCTCCTTTCCTTACAAATCAGGAATTATTACCGAAAAGAATTAACACGTATATGTCTCAAAAGCACTACATAATTCTTGACTCTGCCGATGGCATGTACGTACACTCCAGCTTTATTCATGGTACGTCCAGCGTTTCTAGGCCGACAACAATGGAAAAAATATGCACACTATAAAACCACATTCTTCAGCCTTGGCCGCGCTCGTTTTGATGCTGGCCCCGGCGCTCGGCCAGGCCGCTGAAACAGCGCCGGGCACATCTGCATCACTGTCGAACAAGCCCGCTGCGTTCGATACGGCGCCCTCGTTTGCGATCGACAGATCGGCCAAAGTGCTAACTGACAACGCCGAGACGTTCAAGGAAGTCGATGTCTGGGGCCGCATCCGTTCCGGCTTTGCCATTCCCGACCTCGACAATTCGCTCGTTACCAAGCACATCAATTGGTACAGCACGCGCCCCGACTACATTGCCCGCACCTCGGCCCGCGCCTCGCGCTACCTGTTCCATGTAGTCCAGGAACTGGAAAAGCGCGGCATGCCGACTGAACTGGCGCTGCTGCCGATCATTGAATCGGCGTTCAATCCGCAGGCATTCTCGAGCGCCAATGCGGCCGGCATGTGGCAATTCGTGCCGGCGACCGGGCGCGACTTCAACCTCAAGCAAACCATGTTCAAGGATGAGCGGCGTGGCGTTCTGGCCTCGACCGACGCCGCCCTCACCTATCTGCAAAAACTGTACGGCATGTTCGGCGACTGGCAACTGGCGCTGGCCGCCTATAACTGGGGCGAGGGATCGGTACAGCGCGCCATCAAGAAAAACCAGGCCGCCGGCAAGCCGACCGATTTCGAAAGCCTGGCCGAACTGATGCCGGCCGAAACGCGCAACTATGTGCCCAAGCTGCAGGCGGTCAAGAACATCATTGCCAACCCGGCACAGTACGGCGTGGTGCTGCCGCAAATCGACAACCAGCCTTACTTCACCACGGTCGACAAGACCAGCGATATCGATTTAACAATTGCGGCGCAACTGGCTGAATTATCGATCGATGAGTTCAAGGCCCTCAACCCACAGTTCAACCGCCCGGTCATCACCGGCAGCGCCCAGACAAAAATTTTGCTGCCGCAAGAAAACGCAGCGAAATTTCATTTGAATCTGGCGCAATGGGGCCGCGCCCTGTCGACCTGGACCACCCACAAGATTACCGGCGCACGCGAGCGGATTGAAACGCTGGCCTCCAGATTCGGCACCACCCCTGACGTGATACGGCAGGCCAACAACATTCCGCAAAAAGTGAGCCTGAAGATCGGCTCGACCATTCTGGTGCCCAGGATTTCCACCGCAGCCCATATCGACATCGCACCGGAAGTGGCCGACAACGCCATGATGGCACTCGAAGCCGACCGTCCGGCCCACAGCCGGGCCGCGACCAGGGCGGGAAAACGGGCGCAGACGCGCACCGCGATTCCGATGGTCAAGACCCGGGTAGCGCGTAATTCGGCGCCAAAACGCGGCAAAATCCTGGTTGCCCAACCAGGCAAGAGCACCAACAAACGCGGTTGACACTGCAGCAACCGATGGCCGCTAGTGGCTTGCCAGCAAAGCCGGCGCGCCCGTGACCGCATGAAAAGTTGCAGTCAGGGCGCACACGCCCTACAATCTCGGTCTGCGCGAGCGCTTCGGTCTAACACCGACCGAGATGAGACCGATATCCGCACCGGGCATCGATCGAACAATACAACCCTTACCGTAGGGACGCAGCCCGCGGGCGCGCGCGCCATTCTACGGTAGCAATTGGAGTCATTATGGCGTTCTTGCAAGGCAAAAAAATCCTGATCACCGGTTTGTTGTCCAATCGTTCCATCGCCTACGGCATTGCCAAGGCTTGCCACCGCGAAGGCGCAGAGCTGGCGTTCACCTACGTCGGCGAACGGTTCAAGGACCGCATCACGGAGTTTGCCAAGGAATTTAGCAGCGAACTGGTGTTTGACTGCGACGTCAGCAGCGATGCCCAAATCGACGCCGTGTTTGCCGATCTGGGTCAGCACTGGGACCGGCTCGACGGCTTGGTGCACGCGATCGGCTTCGCGCCGCGCGAAGCCATCGCCGGCGACTTCCTCGATGGCCTGTCGCGCGAAGGCTTCCGCATCGCGCATGACATTTCCGCTTACAGCTTCCCGGCCATGGCCAAGGCGGCGCTGCCGATGCTGCGCGAGGGTTCGTC
>JANPCW010000709.1:0-1772 GCA_031431155.1 Janthinobacterium sp.
CCTTCTTGCTCAACTGCTTGCCATTCATGCGCAGCAACACCAGTTCGATATCGTTCCCATGCAATTCGATATCGCTGCTCTTGCCCGCCGGATTGCGCGTCATCTTGATGCGGCTGGCCACCAGGGTGTGCGCCGGGTCCAGATCGAAGCCCAGCTCGACGGTATCGACCAGGAAGTTTGGCGGTGTGTAGTCATGACGGTAGATTGTCTGAGGGCTGTCTGTGCGCATGGGAATTTGTCCGGGGGCGAAGAAAACAAAGCCCTATTTTAACAATATGGGAGCGCATCGACGTGTTATCTTGCCGACAGGCTCGAACGCGGGGCGAATGGGCGCCGTTTGACAGGCATCGTTTGAATTCGAATGGTAACAAACTGTAATATTTTTACAAAAAAAAGACCCTCCTTCTAGACTAGACAATAGGTAGGGGTTCGCCTTTTTTACGGAGAAACGCACATGAAGTACCTGACTTTTTTGGCTGCGGCACTGAGTCTCTTGCTCGCCGGTTGCGCTACCGCGATCCGCAGCGATGTGATCGCCTTTCACGAGTGGCCGTCCGGGATCCAGGATAAGTCGTATATATTCGAGGCGCCGTCCCCTCGCGAAGATACTCTTGAATATCGCAGCTACCAGAACCTGGTGCGCGCCAAGCTGGGCCAGCAGGGTTTTGTCGACGCGGGAGCCAGGCCTGCGATGGCCAAGTTGACGGTGGCGATGCACTTTGCGACCATCGACCAGCCGGTCCGGGTGCTGCAGGCGGTCGATCCGTTCTGGCCGACGCCGTATTATCGGTACTACCCATACCGCCCGTGGGGTTGGCGCGGCTTTTACGGGCCGCAATTTTATGACCCGTTCTGGAATGGCCCGCCCGACTACCGCGAAACCATCCGCCACACTTACGAGCGCAAATTGCATGTGTCGATCAGCGCCATGCCAGGCGGCAAAAAACTGTTTGACGTCGAAGTGCAGAACGTCAGCTGGGAAAAGTCCACGCCTGCCGTGATGCCGGCACTGGTACACAGCGCCTTTGCCGACTTCCCAGGCCCGAGCGGGGTGATGCGTAAGGTTGCGCTCAAGCGCGAGTAAGCGTGTAAATAAGCGTGTAAATAAGCATGTAACTAAGCATGTAACTAAGAACCGCGCCAGCGTTATGAATAAAACGCTTCCGCGGCGAAAGTGATTGCTACGATCAGCGCGACCGCAAACACCAACACGATCAACAAACGCCCGAATTTGGGCGAATCGTCGGGAACCGCATTCGTCGCGGGAACGGTATTTTGGTCGGAGTGGTCGGTCATGGGCTTTAGGATGGTAAATTGATTAGGGTAGCAAAATGGATGAGCCGGTGGTCTTGCGCGACTCGAGATCGATATGCGCCTGCGCCACATCGGCCAGCCGGTAGCGTTGGTTGATGTCGATCCTGACCTTGCCACTGGTAACGATGTCGAACAGGTCGGCGGCCATCGCCTCCAGATCGACCCGTTTCGCGGTGTACGCGAACACCGACGGACGGGTAATGAACAGGGAGCCGCGCGCGGCCAGTTCTTGCAGGCTGAACGGCGGCACCGGCCCGGACGCGCTACCGAAACTGACCATCATCCCCAGCGGCGCCAGGCAATCGAGCGAGCCGGTGAAGGTATCCTTGCCGATCGAATCGTAGACCACGGACACGCCCTTGCCGCCGGTAATTTCCCGGACCCGCTCGACGAAATTTTCCGTTGTGTAATTGATGACGTGGCTGCACCCGTGCGCCGTAGCGAGCGCCGCTTTCTCG
>JANPCW010000710.1:0-1996 GCA_031431155.1 Janthinobacterium sp.
TATGAATGAGCTGAGCAATAGCAGCAACAAGCCTTACAAAAAAAGTCGCGTTTTCGAGCCGGCACTGGCGCACTCTATTATCGCCTGCGCTCTTGATCGCGTTTGTCGTGTTTATCACCAGCATGTCCGCGGCCCAGGTGCATGCGCTGCGACGGCGCGAAAAACTGGTCTACAATCGTGAGCTGGTGGGACTGGGCGCGGCCAATCTTGCCAGCGCGCTGTCGGGCGCCTTTCCGGTGACTGGCAGCATGTCGCGCTCGGCGATCAATAATGCCGCGGGCGCCAATACGCCATTGGCCAGTGTGATCACGGCCGCCTTGCTGGCAATAGCACTGGTGGCACCCACCGGCTGGATGGCGCTGTTGCCGATGCCGGTGCTGGCCGCCACCATCATCGTGGCCGTGCTGGGGATGCTGGAACTGACCACCTTGCGCAAGGCGTGGCGTTACGACCGCAGCGATGCGGTGGCACTGATGGCCACTGCGGCCGGGGTGCTCGTGTTCGGAGTCGAGGCCGGCGTCATCTTCGGCGTCGTGCTGTCGAGCGGAACCCTGATCTGGCGCGCCAGCCGCCCCCATGTTGCCGTACTGGGGCGGATCGCCGGAAGCGAGCATTATCGTAACGTCGAGCGCTATGCCGCCCAGACCATGCCTGAAATCCTGGTACTGCGGATCGATGCCGGCCTGTTCTTCGGGAACGTCGAAGCGGTAAACGCCAGGGTGGAAGAAGAGGTGGCCGGCCACCCGGCGGCGCAGCATCTGGTGCTGTCGCTGTCGGGCGTGAACTTGATCGACACCACGGCGCTGTTCGCCCTGACCGAGCTCAATCGCACACTGTCCGGACGCGGGATCATGCTGTCGCTGGCCGAAGTGAAGGGCCCGCTGATGGACCGGCTGAGGGGCACCGAACTGTTTGAGCAGCTCACCGGAAGAGTGTTCCTCAGTACCGCGCTGGCCTGTGACTACCTGGCTGCGATTCGCGGGCACGACTACCAAGTGTAAGGTCCAGATCGGATGGCCCGGCCCGTGTGGCGAAACACGGTGTTGCAGGCATTGGGTATATGATACGGCGTCGATAGTGTACAAAATGCCAATCGAATCGATCGATGACCTCCGAGAGCGAAATCGCCATGCAGCGTGAACCAGCGGAACGCCAAACCAGGGGCGAAATCCTGATCGTCGATGATGCCCCGGCCTCGCTCAAGGTGCTGGGCGGCTTGCTCAGCAGGGAAGGCTACGAGGTGCGCCAGGCGCTAAACGGCGAACTGGCGTTGGCCAGCGCCCAGTCGCGCCCGCCGGAGCTGATCCTGCTGGACGTGCGCATGCCCGGCATCGATGGCTTTGAGGTGTGCCGCCGCCTCAAGGAAATCGCCTCCCTGCGCGAGGTTCCCGTCATTTTTCTGTCGGCCCAGTACGACACCGACGACAAGGTGCGCGGCTTCCAACTGGGCGCCGTCGATTTCATAGCCAAGCCGTTTCAGTTGGAGGAGATCCTGGCGCGCACCGACGCCCACGTGCGTCTGGCGCGCAGCCAGAAGGCGCTGCAAGCCGAGCGCGCCAGCCTCGAGCTGCGGGTGCAGGTGCGCACGGCGCAGTTGCTGCAGACGGCGCGCGCACTGGAGCAGGAAATCGAGATCCGGCGCGCCAAGGAAGCATGCCTGTATTTATGCGCCGAGGTGTTCGAGGTCACGCTCGATGCGATCCTGGTCACCGATCAGAACGGCCTGGTGGTGATGGTAAATCCCGCGTTTTCGCGCGCCAGCGGCTACACGCAGCAGGAGGTGATCGGCTGGAATGCGACCAAGCTGCGGCACGAGATCCAGGATCCGTCGGTGCATCGGGCAATGTGGGACGCGCTGCGCGCGGCCGGCAGCTGGACCGGCGAGATCATCAACCGCCGTAAGAACGGCGAGCCGTATCCGGGCATGCTGAGCGTATCCACGGTCACCGATGTGGAGGGCAAGGTTCTCAATTACGTGATCGTGCTGACCGATCTG
>JANPCW010000711.1:0-7433 GCA_031431155.1 Janthinobacterium sp.
CGAGCGGGCATTTTTTTGGGCGGACGGAAAACCGTCGCCGTGCTTCAAGCTGATTTGAACGGGAGACAGGCGCTAGGCCAGAAGTGCCGCCGTGAGCGACGCGACTTCATCGGCCGACTCATCAAGAATGCTGTTGAGCGAGCCGTCTCCGATCGTGAAATCGATCGTGGCCGCCGCATACCGGGTGGTAGCGCCCGGGCGTTCATGCAGCGGCGAGCGGACCGGCGCCAGATCGTTCGCCAACATTAGCGTGTCGCCCAGCGTTTCGGGCGGCAGCGCCCGCATTCCGTCCCACATTGCTTCGATGGCGGCCATGACCGGCTCCGGCACCGCCAGTTTCTCAAGCACGCCGCGCCCGATCAGCATCTCGCCATGCTCAATCCAGTCTTCCGGTTCGCCATCGAGGATGCCGGGGAACTCATGGGCGCGCGACAGCATGTAAAAACCGCCTACCTCATGGACGATGCCGGCAAACA
Organism: Janthinobacterium sp.; assembly: GCA_031431155.1. Classification (GTDB taxonomy): domain Bacteria; phylum Pseudomonadota; class Gammaproteobacteria; order Burkholderiales; family Burkholderiaceae_D; genus JANPCW01. The sequence goes on from JANPCW010000711.1 coordinate 477, forward strand.
TCGCCGTATCGGGATCGACGTGGGTAACCCGCCGCGCAATCACTTGCGCCAGCGCTGCCACATGGGCGGTGTGCTCCCACAACTGGGTTGACTTGGCGCGCAGGACCGGATCGCTAATCTTGTTGCTTAACTGGCGCACGATGAGCGCGGCGACCAGCGCATTGAGGGTCCGAAATCCCAGTCGCTGGACCGACTGGCGCACGCTGGCAATGTCGGCGCCGGAGCGATTGTAGGCCACCGAATTGGCAACCGCCACCGTGCGTGCCGCCAGCAGCGGCTCGGTCTGCACCAGCTTGGCGGCGCTCTCGATGTGGCAGTTGGGATCGTTCAGCGCGTGCTGCAGTTTGAGTGATGCGTCGAGGTTGGTCGGGAAGATGAGTTCTCCCCGGCCAGCCTGAGCTGCCAAGCTCTTGAAGGCGTCGAGTCTGTCCATCGAGAAATTATACGCGCAATACTTCCATTGCCGCCGTCAAAATACATTCTCCATGGAAATTTCACGGTCTGTATCAATTCCGTCGAACCGGTGCTCAGGCAGCCCGGCTGTCATCAGCCGTTCCTGGCTCTTGCGATCAGACTTGGCGGAAAATGGCGTCGCAGCCATCCTTGGTCACATCGGTGTCTTGCAGCTCGTCGACCAAACCCAGATCGAATAATTCCTCGACTGCGTTCATGAAGCTGTTCACCTTTGTCGCGCCGATCAGGCGGTAGATGTCGCCCGCTTCGTTGCGGATGCCAATCAGCATCGTTTCTTGGCGCACTTCGTCCGGGGTACTAACGTTAAGTAGCAGGTTGCCGATGATGTGGTGGTCGAACTTTGCCGGTGTCTTGCCTTCGAGTAGAGTCGTTTTCAATCTGATTCCTTTGATGATGGTGATGGAGTAGGGTGCGGCATGCGTCGAGCGCTAGGCGCTAGCGTCATCGCCGGGGCCGGTGAGCAGCCGCTTCAAGTGCGCCAGGGCTTGCTCGAGCGCAACGAAGTCGGCCTCGCCATAGGCGGCGAACAAGGCGTTGCAGTGCCCGACGACTTTAGGGAACGCATCGTTGAAAACGATTTCGCCGCTGACGGTGAGCCTGACAAAATAGGAGCGCTTGTCATCGATGCTGCGTTCCCGTTCAACCAGGCCTTTTTGCTCGAGGCGGTCGATCACGCCGGTCAAGGTACCCTTTGTGATCAGGGTCTTCTCGCCCAGTTCCTTGTACGACATGCCGGGCGTGTTGCCCAGTGTGGCGAGGATGTCGAACTGGGCGTGCGTCAACCCGCAGCGGCGCACGGCTTCGCCCGAGACCCGCTCGAAACCCTGCATGCATTCCGCCAGCAGGCGGATGCTCTTTAAATAGCGGTCACCCATAGGGCGTGATTATAGCTGTCCTCGCCTGACTGTTTCGCAATACCCGCCACCGGTGCTGGGAATGGGGTGGCCGGGGTCTGTTTCATGATGACGTGAATCTGGTTGGCAACGCCTAGGTACTGCTCTATCATTACGGGTTTTCAGCGGCCAGGCAACGATCAGTGCGGTGCTGGCAGCGGTCGACGTCGATGCCGAGCCGTTCGTACGGCCAGAAAAACGCCGTGCTGGGATCTCACTATGATGTCCGTATTAAGCAAAGTCAGGTCGCAGTTATGGTTTTACTTTGCTGCGAACTGACCGAATATTCGTATCAGGGTCGGAACTAGCCAGGACCTCTGTGCGTCGAACCGGGCCAACATTTTGGCCCGCCTAAAGGAGACGATGAGAAAACACAACAGGGCACTAAATTGCACACATTTTTTGCCTCAACGTGATTGACACATTCCGACATAAAAACACTATAAGCAACAGACAATAATCTATTCTTTTTGGAGACACAAATGAAGCGCATGAAACCGTTGTTGGCCATTATTGCAGGACTGTTCACCGTGGCGATCGCAGCCACCAGCACCACCGTCGAGGCCCGCACTTTCGAGGAAATCAAAAAAGACGGCAAGATTATCGTCGCTACCGAGGGTGCATATCCACCGTTCAATTATTTCCAGGGTTCCAAGCTGACCGGTTTCGAAGTCGAGCTGGCCGAAGCCATGGTTAAAAAAATGGGGCTGGCGATCGAATGGAAATCGCTGTCTTTCGACGCCTTGCTGGCCGGTTTGCGCCAAGATCGCTGGGACATGGTCATGGCCTCGTTCGGCGTGACCGACGAACGCTCCAAAGCGGTGACCTTCACCAATCCTTACTATTGCAGCGGCGGCGTGATCGTGTCCAAGGATGCTGCAATCCGTACCGCCGATTCGCTCAAGGGCAAAACCGTTGCAGTGCAAACCGGTTCCACCTACATGGAAAACGTGAAGAAGTTGCAAGGCGTGAAAGAAGTCAAAAACTTCCCCCAAGATACCGATGCGCGCTCAGCCTTGCTCAACGGCCGGGTTGACGCCTGGGTCAGCGACCGTTTCGTGGTCAAGACCGCGCTCGCTACCAGCCCCTCCGCCGGGCTGAAAATGGGTGACTACCTGTTCGTGGAAAAAATCGCGACCGCGATCAAGAAAGGCAATTCCACGCTGGCCGCTGCGCTCGACAAGGCTCTGGCAGAAGTGCTCGCCGATGGTACTTACAAGACCATTTCTGAAAAATACATGAAGGAAGACATTCGCTGCCCTTAACCGGCCCTCGAACATCGACTGAAGGGTCTCTATGAGTTCTTTTACTATATTGCCGGCACGCTGGTCACGAGAAAAGCGTAGCGCGGTGACGATTGGTGTCGCAGTCGTCGCCTTGCTCGCTTTCCTGTGGCTGATGGCTATCCCGCTCAGTTGGGCGCCCGACCCGATCGGTCCGGCCGCCCAGCAGTTTGCCGATGGCGCACTGGTGACAGTGGAATTGACGATCCTTGCCGGCGTGAGTGGCATTGTGATCGGCGTGCTGACCGCATTGGCGAAGTTGTCCAGGTTTTTGCCCTTGCGTTTGCTGGCCGCTTTTTACATCTGGGCGATACGCGGCACGCCTTTGCTGGTGCAAGTGTTGTTCGTGTTCATGGCCTTGCCGAGTTTGATTCCCGGTTTGCAGCTCTCCGATTTCAATTCTGCGTTGGTAGCGCTGGCGGTCAATGCCGGAGCCTACAATGCCGAGTCGATCCGGGCCGGCATCATGGCGGTACACCGGGGGCAGGCTGAAGCTGCACGCTCCCTGGGGTTGAGCCCATTCCAGACGTTTCGGGATGTGATTTTCCCTCAGAGCTTTCGGATCGCCCTGCCGCCGCTGGTCAACAACATCGTTTCCCTGTTGAAAGACTCCAGCCTGGCCTATGTGATCGGTGTGGTCGAATTGTCCAACATCGGCAACCGCATCCAGTCGGTGACTTTCCAGCCTGTGCCGGTGTTTATCACCACCGCCTGCATCTACCTGATACTGACCTCGGTCATGACCCAGATTTCCGGTGCGATCGAGCGGCAGTTGGACGTGGAGCGCCACAAATGAACGCGATAGGGTGATGACTATGACAGACATGACAAGCGCGCAAGGCCATTCAGCGAAAATCGGCAAGGATCAAACGCCCTTCATCGTGGCGACCAAGGTGAACAAGCATTTTGGCCATTTCCACGTGATCAAGGATGTGTCCACCACTTTTTTTCAGGGTGAAGTGACGGTGATCATCGGTGCTTCCGGGTCCGGCAAGTCGACTTTCCTGCGCATGTTGAACCGCCTGGAAACTCACGATAGCGGCAACATCGTGATCGATAATATCGAGTTGAATGCCAACCTGAAAAACATCGATGCGATCCGGCGTGAAGTGGGCATGGTGTTCCAGAGTTTTAACCTGTTCCCGCACTTGACCGTGCTCGACAATGTGACGCTGGCACCGCGGCGCCTGCGCAATATGAACCGCGCGCAAGCCAATGAGGTGGCGATCGCGTTGCTGGCCAAGGTTGGCCTGGCCGGCCATGAGCACAAGTATCCGCACCAGATGTCGGGCGGCCAGCAACAACGGGTGGCGATCGCCCGGGCATTGGCGATGCAACCGAAGGTCATGTTGTTTGACGAGCCGACCAGCGCGCTGGACCCGGAAATGATCAAGGAAGTGCTGGACGTGATGAAAGACTTGGCACGTTCCGGCATGACCATGATCGTGGTCACGCATGAAATGGGCTTTGCCCGCGAAGTGGCCGACCGTGTAATTTTCTTTGAGAAGGGCCAGATCCTGGCGGAAGCACCGCCGGAAGAATTCTTTGGCAATTCTCGCAACGAGCGCATCCGCGCATTTTTGGGGCAGCTTACCAACTAGCTCCAGAGCAGAAATCCCGGCATTAGTCAGCACTCTCGCCCGCCAATTTTTGAGTACGGCGGCGCGAGCTGGGATTTTTGCGTCTGTAGCAGCAAAAAATTGCCACAAAAGTGCCAAGTAAAGCTTTAAATAACAAGATAAAAAAACTGAATTTTTTATAATAATTAAACCAAGGAGCACCGTATGAGTTTGAAACGTACCAGCCTGAATTTGTCGATCGCCATGATGTTCGCTGCGGTGGCATTGCCTTCACACGCACAATCGGCCAAAGACTTTCAAGAAATGCGCGCCGAGATCAAGAGGCTGCACGAAGAAATAAACGACATGAAAAAAGGCGCACAGCCGGTCGCAGCGCCTGCCGCTACCAGCTCCGAGCTGGCGGACCGTGTCGAGCAAGTCGAATTGCGCGCCAAGGATGCCGTCGTGATCGGTGATATCCCCAACTCATATCGCCTGCCAAATTCCGAAACGTCGATGCGCGTCTATGGTTTTGCCGAACTGACGGCGGTGCGTGAAATGAAGGGCGATAACTCCGACCAGGATTACTCGACCTTCCTGCCCTATGCGCCTTTGAGCGGCTCGGCCGAAGCAAACCGTAAAGGCCGTACTTACCTGACCGCCCGCACATCGCGCCTTGGCGTGGAAGCGAGTACCCCAACCAGGTTCGGCCCGCTCGGCATCAAGGTGGAAGGCGACTTCAATAACGATCCGCGCACCGGCAACGCCGCCGTTTCGAATCTCGATAATGCTAGCAACATCTTCACGCAACAGGCAACCAATAGCTATAACTTCCGCCTGCGCCACGCGTATGGCCAGTTTGGCGGTTTATTGATCGGCCAGACCTGGTCCACCTTCATGGATGTCGACAACTCGCCTGAAACGGTCGATTTCAACGGCCCCATCGGTGCAACGTTTATCCGCCAGCCGCAAATCCGTTACGCCTATCCGACCAAGGATTACGGCACGTTTACTGCCGCGGTGGAAAACCCGGTCAGCTATGTGCTCGACAACGCCGGGTCCGTTATCCCAACGGGCTTCTCGCGTCAGCCCGACTTGATCGCACGCTGGGACAAAAGTTTCACTTTCGGTGCGATCAGCGTGCGCGGCGTCACCCATGAGCACCGCATCGATGACGGCACCACAGCTCTCGGCAAACGCGGTTACGGCATCGCCGCCAACGGACTGTTCAAGACCGTCGGCGACGATTTCCTCACCTGGGGCATCACCGGCGGTACCGGCATCGGCCGTTACTTAAACTATGTCGAAGGCGCCGCCTATGATGCGGACAACAATCGCATCGTCACCGAAAAAGCCGTGGGGATCCTGCTCGGCTATCAGCACAAGCCTTCGCCGACTTTGCGTTACAACGTCGCCATCGGTGCGCAACGCACCTTTAATAACGCCTACACGGATTTCGCCAAAGCCAATGGATTTGACTTTGGCCGCTTCGGCATCAACCGCCAGATTTACCACGCGTGTCTGGGCTTTATCTGGAATCCAGTCAAAGGTGTGGACTTGGGTGCGGAATATATCTACGGTCAGCGCAAGACCCTGGCCGATGAAAAGGGCAGTATGAGCCGGATCAATTTGTCGGCAAAATACAGCTTCAACTAAGCAACGCCGAGGTGTGCGACGCGGCTTGAACGCCGCAATTCGTTTTGCTCCAGACCCCGGAAACGGGGTTTTTTTGCGCCCGGCATCGGGCCCAATAGAGCACACTCGGCAACCGCTGGCCGGTTGCGCTCTGCAGCCACCAGTGGCTTTTCGAATCATTCACTTGAGGCGTCACCATGACCCATCAGTTCCGCGGCATTCTGGCATTGCTCGTCGTCACCATTTTCTGGGGCACGACCTTTCCTGCCATGAAGGATCTGACCAGCTATTTTTCCCCGGTGTGGATTATTTTCTCGCGTTTCATCGTGGCTGCCCTTCTGCTGTCGCCATTCCTGCTGCGCGCTACCCGCCGCGATTGTGTTGCCGGGGCGTTGCTGGGTGTATTACTGTTCATTTGTTATGTATTTCAGGTCGAGGGCTTGGCGCTGACCACCTCTAACCGGAATGCCTTCATCACCGGCCTGAACGTGCTGGTGGTGCCATTGCTGGGGCTGGCCGCCGGAAAAATGCCCGAGCGCCGTATTGTGATTGCCCTGGTGCTGGCAGTGGCCGGCTTATTTGCCTTGTGCGGCGACGGCGGCGCCTGGGGCCGTGGCGACACGCTCGCGTTGATGGGGGCCCTGTCGTTCGGTTTGTACATCAAGATGATGGAAGTGACAACACGCAACGCTGACACGCTGATGACGCTCACTGCGATGCAGGTCATCACCGTCGCACTGTGCGCCGCACTCTGGCTGCTGCTGCGCGAAGTAGCGCACACCCAAGTCGACGTCAGCGATGAGATGCGCAAGTACTGGGGTCATATCTGGGCTGGCCTGCGCACCCATGCGCTCAATATTGCCTACCTGGGCGTGCTGTGCACCGCTGCCATCATTTCGTTGCAAACCTGGGGCCAGCGTCACAGCACGGCCAACGAGGCCGCCGTCATCTACGCGTTCGAGCCAGGCTGCGCGGCGATTTTCGCCTATTTCTGGCTGGGCGAGGTGATGACGTGGCAAGGCTGGATCGGCGCCGCCCTGCTGATCTCCGGTATGATAGTGAGCCAATGGAATTCGGAACGACCGGCTTCCGTGCTGGCGCCGGAATGATGGC
>JANPCW010000712.1:0-2861 GCA_031431155.1 Janthinobacterium sp.
TGATGCTTGAAGCCAAGTTACTGCCAAAAGACATCGCTTTTCTGAGGCCAGGGCAAAAGGCTGTCGTGAAATTTACGGCCTATGATTTTTCGATATATGGCGGCTTGGATGCCACGCTGGAACATATTGGCGCCGATTCGATTACCGATGAACGCGGCAATACTTTCTACACAGTCAGGGTCGCGACGGCCCAGTCCTCGCTGGCGAAAGGACTACCCATCATTCCCGGTATGGTCGCTGAAGTCGATATAATCACCGGGCACAAGAGCATTCTTTCGTATTTGTTGAAGCCGGTTTTACGCGCGAAACAGTCGGCTATGACTGAGCGCTAAGCGTGCATTCGATTCAGGGGTTTCTTTGATTACCACACCGCATCTCTTTATTTCTGAAACGGGCGACATGTTGCCGCGCTGGCGGCAAGCCTTCCCAGCGGGACTGGCCGCGCGTAGCGGTGATGTGGCGTCCTTTTCTGCGGTATTGGTCTGGCTGCGCCTGGATCCAGGCGCGCCTGCCGCGCCGCAGGTTGATACCGCGCGCCTGCGGATCGGCTCGGCAGCGCTGATTATCCTCAGCGACACGCCCAACGACGATGAAGCACTGGCGGTGTTTTCTGGCGCCGTGCGAGGCTACTGCAATAGCCATGCTGGCCCGGAGGTGCTGCAGCAAGTTGCCTCGGTCGTGTTGCAAGGCGGGATGTGGATCGGCGAACCACTGATGCAACGCCTGATGGCTGCGATCAATCGCGTCATGCTGCCACCCGTTGTCGACGAAGACAGCTGGTCGCGAACGCTCTCACAGCGCGAGTGCGAAGTGGCGCAGATCATCGTCGCCGGTGCCAGCAATAAGGAAATCGGTGTTCAGCTGGGCATTTCCGAGCGCACCGTAAAAGCGCATGTGGGGGCAGTTCTGGAAAAACTGCAGGTGCGCGATCGACTGCAATTGGCATTATTCATCAAGGGCCGTCGCAGCGCTTAAGGCGGCGCACGATCACTCCTGGTTGCCGTGGCATAGCACGGCATCACTAACTGTACTCAGTCGCATTCGACAGACTCAGGTCATTCGTCGTTTCAGTGTCCCTGACCGCCGGTCCGGTTGCGCCGTCAAAGTCAAGCGTGGCCAGCATCTGCAGTTCTTGCGCGCTTTGCACCCCTTCGGCAATCACTTTGACACCGATCGCATGGGTAATGCTGGTGAGGCCTCGCAAGAATATCTGATTGCCCGAATTGGTATCGATATCTCGAATGAAGCTAGCGTCAATCTTGATGTAATTGACCTCCAGTTCGTGCAGCAGGCCGATCTGGCTGAATTGGCGCCCGAAATGCTCAATCCCAACGTGGCAGTCGAGTGCACGCATTTCGCGACAGAACGAGCGAAACGCATCCACGTTGGCAAATGCACCCATTTCAGGAATCTCAAGCCAAAGGCGTTGGCTGACACCGGGTCGCGCACCAATCAGAGAACGCAATTGGGCGCGGAAAGCATCATCTTGAATGGATCGTGCCGACAGATTGATGGCAATCCCGGACAGTCCGGGATTGCGGACTAGTTCGGTCAAGCCGGTTGTGATCGCGGCCAGATCGAGCGTGACGGTCAGTCCAAGGCGTTCGGCAATTGGCAGAAAGCGTCCCGCGGGGAACCATTCGCCGCCAAACATCAAGCGTAAAGCCGATTCGCGATGCATGATATTGCCTGAAAATTGAACCACCGGGAACGATGCCAAGCGCACCCAGCGCTGCTCCAGCGCGCGACCTATCAACTTACCCCACTCTTCAGCGCTGCGCGGTCCCTCGCCGATATCGAGGGTGGCCGCTTCGCGCACGCCATTGATGCCTGCCGCTTCCGCGCTGGCCAAGGCCGCATCGACTTGGGTCAGCAGCGTGCCGACATCCTGTCCGAACTGAAGCGTGCCACAGCCGATAAAAGCCACCGCCGTGCCTTCCAGAAAGCCCGATGTTGCGCTCACCAGCAATGCCAGCAATTCGTCGGCAACCGGCCGATGCTCACGGTGGGGCAATATCAGTGCAAAATCGGCGCCATTCAGGCGTGCCGCCAATCCACCCGGAAAGCGCTCGGCGCACGCGCCGACCACTTTGCCCACCGACTGCAGCAGAGTATCGGTTGCATCGCGTCCAAGCCGCCGATTGATGTCAGCCAGGTGCGCCACCCGCATCAGGATCAGGCTGCCGTCCGATACATCCTCGGACGCCACCTTGGCACGCAACTGGGCCATGAAATAGCTGCGGTTGGCCAGCCCCGTCAACGGGTCGCAATTGGCCTCGCGGCGCACCGATTCCAGGCGCTCTGCCTCATTGGCGAACATCGTCTTCAAGATCGTTACGGTTGAATTCATTGCGGCGGCCAGTTGGCGCAACTCGGGTACTTTGGGTTCCGGTGTGGTGATAAAACGGTGCTCCGTAATGGCGCGCGCCTGATCGATCACCGCATCGAGCGGCTGTTTCAGGCGGCGCAAGATCAAGGTCCCCAAATAGCCGCCAACGAAACCGGCCAGTGCCAACGCCGAGAGCATTTTTAGGGTCGACTCCCAGAGGGCCTGTTCAGCGGCGCGGTTGCTGCTGACCAAAAAAACAGTGCCGACCTGCTTCCAGCCGTTCGTGATCTGCGCTTGGCCTTGCGGCGATGCAATCGGTAGCAAGCGCACAAACCACGCTGGCACCAATGATTGGATGGACTGCGCGCGACGCTGGACGATCGTCTTGCCCGCCGGATCCACAATGCTGATGGAGTCGTAATGACCGCTATCAAAAACGGCCGCTACCATCAACTCCAGTTGAACCGGGTCGACGTCTTTCTGGCTCATCGAGAGCGCGAGGACGGCAGCGTTGTCGGCGTTTTCATTGCGC
>JANPCW010000713.1:0-5970 GCA_031431155.1 Janthinobacterium sp.
ACAAACGGCTGATAGCCATAGCGGCCCGCGTGCAGGATCTGCATCAGGATTTTGCCGCCCTCCTGGTGCACGGCGCGCGTGACGCGGCGGTGATTGAGCGCGAGGGTTATCTGTTGAACCAGTTCTTGTGCGCACGCACCAACCTGCGCCAGGACCGCTGGGGCGGCAGCATCGAAAACCGCATGCGCCTGTCGGTGGAAATCGTCAAGCGCATCCGCGCCACGGTCGGCAGCGACTTCATCATCATGTACCGCCATTCCCTGCTCGACCTGGTCGATGGCGGCAACACCTGGGACGACGTGGTGCAAGTGGCCAAGGCCCTGGAGCAGGCCGGCGTGACGATCCTCAATACCGGTTTCGGCTGGCACGAGGCGCGCGTTCCCACCATCGTCACCTCGGTCCCGCGCGCCGCGTTTGCCGGCGTGGCCGGCCGCTTGCGGCGCGAAGTGACGATTCCGGTGGTCGCCTCGAACCGGATCAACATGCCGTTCGAGGCCAACGACATCATCGGGCGCGGCGATGCCGACCTGGTGTCGATGGCGCGCCCGTTCCTGGCCGATGCGCAATTCGTGATCAAGGCCGCCACCGGCCGCGCCGATGAAATCAATACCTGCATCGGCTGTAACCAGGCTTGCCTGGATCACACTTTCGCCAACCAGCGCGCCACTTGCCTGGTCAATCCGCGCGCCTGTCACGAAACCGAGCTGGTGTACGCAAAGACGGCCAAACCGCGCAAGGTGGCCGTGGTCGGGGCCGGGCCGGCCGGCCTGTCGGCGGCCACCGTCGCGGCCGAGTGCGGCCACACCGTCACCCTGTTCGATTCCAGCGATGCGGTCGGCGGCCAGTTCAAGATCGCGCTGCAAATTCCCGGAAAGGAAGAATTTAGCGAGACGATCCGTTACTTCCGGCGCAAGCTGGACCTGGTCGGCGTGAGCTTGAAGCTGGGACAGCGCGTCACGCGCGAACAATTGCTGGCCGGCGGCTTCGATGACGTCATCGTGGCTACCGGCATCAAGGTGCGGCGCCCGCCGATCGACGGGATCGACCATCCGAAAGTACTGTCCTACGTGGATGTATTGCAGCACAAGGCGCCGGTCGGCAGACGGGTTGCCATCATCGGCGCCGGCGGGATCGGCTTTGACGTCGGCGAATACCTGCTGCACGATAGCAGGCACCCGCTGCCGCTGCCGGTCGCTACCTGGGCCGGCGAGTGGGGCGTCGATTTGAACGGCCAGGCCAGCGGCGGTCTGGTCGCGCCGGTGCCGCCCGAACCGGCGCGCCAGCTATTTCTGTTGCAGCGCAAGGCGGCGAAACTGGGCGCAGGGCTGGGCAAGACCTCGGGCTGGGTGCATCGCGCCACCTTGAGCCGCAATGGCGTGGTGATGCTGGCCGGGGTCCAGTACGACAAGATCGACGACCAGGGCTTGCACATTACGGTCGGGGGCGAGCAGCGCCTGTTGGAGGTCGACAACGTCGTGATCTGCGCCGGCCAGGACAGCCTGACCGAGCTGATGCCGGACCAGGAGGTCAGCGGCGGCCCGCGCTTCCATAAAATCGGCGGTGCCGCCCTGGCTGCCGAACTCGACGCGAAACGTGCAATCAGGGAAGGCGCGCTACTGGCCGTCAGCCTCGGCCAGTAACGGGCGTCAGGTTGCCCGCTGCTGGTTCAGAGCCGCTTGCCGGCGAATGACTCGCGCAGGAACTCGACAAACAGGCGCAACCTGGCTGGCGTAAATTGGCGCGAGGGCCGGACTACGTACAGCCCGAAAGGGGGCGGGCTGTAGCCTGGCAAAATCTGACGCAAGCGTCCGTCGATCAGCGCATCGTCCACCACGAAGCGCGGCAACAAGGTGATCCCCATTGCCTGGATCGCGCCATCCTTGAGAACCTCGGCGTTATTGGCCGAGAGCGCCCCCTTGATGTCGATCATTTCCCCGGTCTGGCCAAAGGCGGCGCCCCATTCTTCGCGCACGCTGAGCAGGCTGTAATGCAGGCAGCTATGGTGCCGGAGATCTTCGGGCCGTTGTGGCTCGCCGTTCTCGGCCAGATAGCTTGGCGCGGCACAAAACAGCCGCTCGATCGTGCCGATGCGGGTCGCGACCAAGGACGAATCCTGCAGGGCGCCGATGCGTATTGCGACATCAATGCCTTCGGCTTGCAGGTCGGTATACCGGTCTTCGAGCAGCAACTGAACCTTGAGCTCAGGGTGGCGCCGCATGAACCCCGGCAGCACTGGCGCGACCTGCGCAATCCCGAAACTGAGGGGGGCGGCCACCCGCAACAGTCCGGCCACGCTCTCGCGCCCGACCCGCACCCGTTCCTCGGCCTCGGCCAGCAACTGGAAGACATTTTGCACGTCGGCATAGAAGCGGCGGCCCGCTTCGGTAATGTCGCTGCGGCGCGTGGTGCGGCTGATCAGCCGGGTGCCTAGGGCCCGCTCCAGGCTGGCGATGCGGCGGCTGACGGCGGCGGTGCTCGCCTCCAGTTGTTCGGCTGCCCGCACGAAGCTGCCGCACTCGACGACAGCAATAAAACTGCGCAGCGTCACTAAATCGTATTGTTCCATTTTGCGTAAGTATCTTTTGCATTAAAGCCTGTTTATCTCGCCACTGTAAACATTTAACCTAGCGCCATCAAGTCAAGTTGAGGAACAAAACCATGACCCTGCAATACCGCCACATCGATGCCCGGACCTTGCACTATCTGCCCGCGAATCGTCGGCCCGGCCGAACTTAGCTTTTCGCTGGCGACCGAGCGGGCCCATTTCATCCTGATCGAGATGGCGGCCACCGCGCCGCAGCCTTGACTCTTATCACCGATTCAAACCGTAAGCCCACGATTTTTTTTACACCAAGGAGCAATTCATGACCAAGCCCACCCTATTGATCATCGGCGCAGCCGGCAACAACGGCAGCGCCACCATCGACGCCCTGACCCGCAAACATAAGGATGCCTTCACCATCCGCGCCGGGGTGCGCTCCGAAGCGAGAGCCCGCGCCCTGCTCGATAAATTTCCCGGCATCGAAACCGTGATTCTCGACCTGGACCAGCCCGCCACGTTAGCCTCCGCATTCAAGGGTGTCGACAAGCTGTTCCTGATCCTCGGCAATGTGGAAAATCGTGAAGCGCAGGCCAAGAACGCCATCGATGCGGCAGTCGCCGCCGGGTCGGTCAAGCACGTGCTGTTTTACTCGGTGGTCGGGGCCGAATACGAGGCCATCCTGTTTGCGCGCCAGTTCCGCTTCGGGGAGAAGTATTTGGAGGCATCGGGCCTGAACTGGACCCACTTGCGCACTATTTTCTTCCAGGAAAACCTGGTCGGCTGGGCCGACGGCATCAAGCAGGGTGCCTTCTATTTCGGCATCCGCGACGGCCGGTTTGCGCCTCTGAACGTGGGCGACATCGGCGCAATCGCCGCCAACATCGTTAGCAGCATCGGCCACGAGGGCAAGGCCTACAATATCACGGGGCCGGAACTGCTGTCCGGTGACGAGTTCGCCCGCGTTTTTGCCGACGTCACCGGCAAGGCGGTCCAATATGTCTCGCCCGACCAAGCGACGACCCTTGGCTCGCTGCTCGGTTCCGGATGGCCCGAGTGGCAGGCCAAGGGCATGCTGGAACTGTTTGAAGTGTTCGCCTCGAATCAGGCGGCGGTCGTCTCGCCCGATGGCGAGCGCCTGCTGGGACGCCCGCTGACCCGCTTGCGCACCTACGTCGAAGCCAACAAGGCCGCTTTCGTATAGTATGAGCTGCGGGGCCCAAACCGGGCCCGAACCGCTTCCGAAACTGCGCCAACCGGCGCGGTTTGGGCAGCGCCTGGGCAGCCAAGGAGACAACATGAGCGGTTACCTGGAACAAGGCCAATGGCACGACGGCTGGTATGACACCAAAGCGACGAATGGAGAGTTCGTACGGTCCGAATCGGGTTTTCGCAACTGGGTCACGGCAGATGGGTCCGGCGACTATCCGGCCGAGCCGGGCCGCTACCACCTCTATGTCTCGCTGGCCTGCCCCTGGGCCCACCGCACCCTGATTGCCAGGGCGCTCAAAAAGCTCGAAACGGCCGTGCCGGTCTCGATTGTGGAGCCGGTGATGTCGGACCAGGGCTGGGCCTTCAGCGCAGCCCTGCCCGACAACGCAAACGGCTTCTCCTATCTGCACCAACTCTACACCGCGGCCCGGCCCGACTATACGGGGCGGGTCCTGGTGCCGGTGCTGTGGGACACAAAGACCCGCACCATCGTCAGTAACGAGTCGGCCGAGATCCTGCGCATGCTGAACCAGGCATTCAATGCCTTCGGGGATGACCAGGTCGATCTATATCCGCTACTGCTGCGCGGCGAAATCGACGGCATCAACGCCGTCATTTACGACAACATCAACAACGGCGTCTATCGCTGCGGCTTCGCGTCCAGCCAGGCCGCCTACGAGAAGGCGTATTCCCAACTGTTCAAGACCCTGGACCGGGTCGAGGGGTTGCTCGCCAGCAGCCCCTATCTGGTGGGGCTGTCGGCAACGGAAGCCGACTGGCGCCTGTTTACCACCTTGGTCCGTTTCGACGCGGTCTATTTTGGTCACTTCAAGTGCAACCGCAACCGGATCGAGGACTTTCCGCATCTGTCGCGCTACCTGGCAGGGCTGTACCAGATTGCGGATGTGGCCGCGACGGTCAATATCGACCACATCAAGCGCCACTATTTCATGAGCCATCCGCACATCAATCCCTCGCGCATCGTACCGCTCGGGCCCCGGCTCAAGTTTTGCGCACCCGCCGATCAGGGCGGGCGCGCCTAGCCCGGCATTCTCAGAGCTTGCGCAGCACCGTGCAACCGATCGAATATCCGGCGCCAAACGAGCAAATCACGCCGTGCGCGCCGGAAGCCAGGTCGTCCTGGTATTTATGGAAGGCGATCACCGAACCGGCCGATGACGTATTGGCGTAGGTATCGAGAATGACTGGCGCTTCGGACGGCTCGGCGTCGCGGCCCAGCAGCATGCGCGTGATCAGCAGGTTCATGTTCAGGTTGGCCTGGTGCAGCCAGTAGCGGCTCACTTGCGACAGCTCCAGGCCGGCCGAAGCGACGGTCGCCCTGATCATCTCCGCCGCCATTGGACAAACTTCCTTGAACACCTTGCGCCCCTGCTGGCGGAACAGTTTGTCCGGGCGCCCGATGCCGGCTTCGTCGAAGCGGTTCAAAAAGCCGAAATTATTCCGGATATTGTTGGAAAACTTGGTCTTGAGCTTGGTTTCGACGATGGCGAACTGGTGCGCGGAGCTGGCCCTGTCGGCGCTTTCAATCACGATCGCGGTGCAGGCGTCGCCGAAGATGAAATGGCTGTCGCGGTCGCGCCAGTTCAAGTGGCCGCTCGTCATTTCCGGGCTCAGCACCAGCACCGCGCGCGCCTGGCCGCTCTGGACAGCAGCCACGGCCGTCTGGATGCCGAAGGTGGCCGAGGAACAGGCCACGTTCATGTCGAACCCATAACCGTCGATTCCGAGCGCGTCCTGCACCTCGATCGCCACGGCCGGGTAGGCCCGCTGCATATTGCTGCAGGCGACCAGCACCATGTCGATATCGGCGGTGCTGCGCCCGGCGCGCAGAAGCGCCTGCCTGGCGGCCGCGACCGCCATCTCGGCCTGGATCGACAGTGACTCGTCGGGCCGCTCGGGAATGCGCGACACCATGCGCGCAGGGTCGAGGATGCCTTCTTTTTCCATCACGAAGCGCGACTTGATGCCGGACGCTTTTTCGATAAAGCCGGCGCTGGACGCTTCAATCGCGCTCATTTCGCCGGCAGCGATGGCGGCGCGATTGTCGGCGTTAAATTGCTCGGCGTAGGTGTTAAAGCACACCACAAGTTCTTCGTTCGAGATCGCAAACGGCGGCGTGTAGAGGCCTGTTCCGCTGATGACGGCTTGTTTCATTGGCAAACTTTCAAATAATTGGAGCGGGTTTTGAGGGCCCGCTG
>JANPCW010000714.1:0-3622 GCA_031431155.1 Janthinobacterium sp.
TCTGGACCCAGTTCCTGGGCGCCTTCAACGACAACCTGTTCAAGACCAGCCTGTTGGTGATCTTGACCTATGAGGCGCTGAGCTGGACCGCGATGGATCCGGCCCTGCTGAACAATCTCATTCCCGGCCTGTTCATCCTGCCCTACGTATTGTTCTCCGCCACTGCCGGGCAACTGGCGGACAAATTCGAAAAGTCCAAGCTGGCACGCTTTGTCAAAATGCTCGAGCTCGCCATCATGCTGATCGCGGCGGTCGGGTGGATGACCCATACGCTGTGGCTGCTGATTGCGGCGGTGGTGGGCATGGGCATGCACTCGACGCTGTTCGGCCCGGTCAAGTACGCGTACTTGCCGCAGCAGTTAAAGCCGGAAGAGCTGGTCGGCGGCAACGGCGTGGTCGAAATGGGCACCTTCGTTGGCATCTTGCTGGGAGAAATCCTGGGCGCGATCCTGATCGTGCACAAACCAGGGGGCATCGCGCTAGTGGCCGGCGCGACAATTGCGATTGCCGTCATCGGCCTGCTGGCCAGCTACCGGATTCCGCTCTCGCCGGCGCCCGAGCCCGACCTGAAGATCAATTGGAACCCGCTCACCGAAACCATCCGCAACCTGTCCTTCTCGCGCCAGAACCGCACCGTATTCCTGTCCTTGCTGGGAAATTCCTGGTTCTGGTTCTATGGCGCGATGTTGCTGGCCCAGTTCCCCGTGTACGCCAAGGACTACCTGCATGGCGACCATAGCGTGTTCGTTCTATTGCTGACCGTGTTCTCGCTGGGGATCGGCACCGGCTCCCTGCTGTGCGAGCGCCTGTCCGGGCATAAGGTCGAAATCGGGCTGGTGCCGTTCGGCTCGATCGGGCTGTCGGTGTTCGGGATTGACCTTTATTTCGCCAGCCTCGGCTACACCAATGCCGCGGTGGTGGATGTGACCGGCTTGCTGGCGCAGCAGGGCGTGCTGCGCATCCTGTTTGACATCACCATGATCGGCGTATTTGGCGGCTTTTTCATCGTGCCGCTGTTCGCGCTGATCCAGACCCGCTGCGACCCGAAGCACGTCTCGCGCACCATTGCGGGTATGAACATCACGAACGCCCTGTTCATGGTGGCTGCAGCCGGCGTGGCGATCCTGTTGCTGGGCCAGGGCTTTTCGATCCCGCAGCTGTTCCTGGCCACCGCGATCATGAACGCGCTCGTCGCCCTGTACATTTTTTCGCTGGTGCCGGAGTTTTTGATGCGCTTCATCGCATGGCTGCTGATCCATACGATCCACCGCGTCCAATGCGTCGACACCGACCGCATCCCGCAGCAGGGCGCGGCCGTCTTAGTGTGCAACCACGTCAGCTATGTCGACGCGATCGTCATCATGGCGGCCAGCCCGCGCCCGATCCGCTTCGTGATGGATCACCGGATTTTCAAGACGCCGCTGCTGGGCTGGATTTTCCGGACCGGAAAGGCAATCCCGATCGCGCCCGCACACGAAGACCCGTGGTTGATGGAAAAGGCTTACGTCGATATCGCGCAGGCGCTGCATGAAGGTGATCTGGTGTGCATTTTCCCCGAGGGGAAACTGACGACGACCGGCGACATGAATGGGTTCAAGGGCGGGATCAGGAAGATCATCGAGCGCTCCCAGGTGCCTGTGATCCCGATGGCGTTGAGCGGCTTGTGGGGCAGTGTGCTCACGCGCGGCAAGGGCAGTATGTTGGAGCGTTCGTTTACGCGCGGGCTGCGCTCCCGGCTGGCGCTGGCGGTCGGCATGCCGGTCGCGCCGTCGGCCGCAACGCCGGAATATCTGTATGAGCAGGTGCGCACGTTGCGCGGTGACTGGAAGTAGCGAGGCCGCGGAAAAATCGCGGGAATCACGCGGCCTGCCCGGCGCTTGGCCAGGCAGGTCACAGGCGCCGCCCGATTACAGCGCCGGCGTCAAGTCTTCCCGGTACAGTTCGAGCCTGCGGCGCAGCAGTTCGAGGTTGGACGCATCGAACACCAGCGTCAGATCGGGTTTTTGATTCAACTCGAACGTCATGCGCGCGGTGGCCCCGAGCTGTTTGCCCTGGACGCTGAACACGCGCGGTGTGACTCGGTCGTCCCAGTCCTCTTTGGTCAGTTCCGGTGGTGTCGCAGGCGGCGGCAGTGCGAGATCCTGGTTGACCGGGATGTTGTTGAGCAACCAGAATACGTCGGTGGCGTCGATCAGGATGGCCGAATCCCGGGCGTCCTTGTACGAAAACTTGACGAGCAAAACGTTACCGACCTTGTCGCACCCTGCACACAAACTCTTTACTTGCCGAACAACGGGCGTTTTCATGGAATTCCTTTGATCATTGTTAAGTAAAAGCTGCCAGCGGTCGGGGCGCCCTTGGCCGGCTCGCTTATTGCCGATAGCAAAGATTATACGTGTCGCAGCGGTGTCCGTATCGTCCGCGTTGTGGCAGGCCGGATTGAGCGGCGATGCAAGGTTCTACTCCAACCGGTCACAAGGTTCTACTCCAACCGGTCATATTCACCCGAAAGCGGCACCATCGCCTGACGCGCCGCGGCACGCATCTGGGCCGTCGCGACCCAGTCGCGGCCAGCCGGCATGAGCAGCGTCCCGACCTCGAATTCGATTGGGGCGCGGTGCGGCAACCATGTCTGGTCGCGCAACGCGACGCGTGTGCCGCGCAGACCCGCCACCACGATCGGCGCGTCGGCTTTAGCCGCTGCCAGGAAAGCGCCGGCGTGAAACGCTTTCAGTCCGGCCTCGCGGCTGAATGTGCCTTCCGGAAAAATGAGAAGATGCTCGCCGCGCTCCAGCGCCGTCACCATCAAATCCACATCCTCCGTGCTGCGGCCAACGTCAAAGCGCTCGATGAAGATGGCGCCCAGGCCGGATAGCAAGGCACGCACCAAGCGCTGGCCGGCAAACTCGCGTTTGGCGATGAACGAGTAGCCGGGAACCGGGGGCAGCAGGGCGGTGAGCACGATGCCGTCCAGATAGCTTGCGTGATTAACCAGAAGCACGTGCGGCTGCTGCGGTAGCCGATCGAGTCCGCTCGCAGCGGCCGTGGCCCCCGTGAGGCGCAACAAGATGCGCGCCGCGCTGTGAGCGATGCGCCGCCCCAGCGCTGGGCGCTGCAGTAGTGCGATGAGCGATCCGCACGATAGTGCGAGCAGAGCGAAGATTGTCCATGCGTAGCACGCGTAGACCCATGCACCGGTTTTTCGTGCGATTAGGGTCGCGCGCGCCCAAACGGTTGCGGCCATGAAGCGCGCAGTGTGCAACCATGGCGCGGCAGCGCGGGTTGCCACTTGGCCGCTCTCATAAGCTTGCTTGCAGGCGATGCGACGGATCTTTCCGCTGGACGTCTTCAACACCGAATGGGGCGGCGCCAGGACAACCTCGTCGGCCGGCATGCCGATGACATCAATGGCAGTCTGGTTAAGGGTGTAGCGCAGCGCTGCCCGCGCCGGTTCGTCCCGTTCGCGGGTTTCGGCCATAATGACCAGCCGCTCGCTGCCGGTTGCGGGGTCGGCACTGGCAAACACGGCAACGCATCCTTTACGGATGCCGGGCAGGTTGCCGATCGCTTGTTCCAAATCGTATGGATAGAGGTTGCGACCGCCGCGCTTGATGAGGTCCTT
>JANPCW010000715.1:0-4886 GCA_031431155.1 Janthinobacterium sp.
GTTCGCGCCCGACAGCTTTTGGTATTCGCCAATTCCGAAAAATGTGGCGCTGCATGCTGATAACGCCGCGTTTGTCAGCGAGTTCTTGCGGCAGAAAAAGTCTTATTACGGCAACGTCAACATCAACACCAAGTCCTACGCCAGCCCGGTGTACGTGGTTGATGCGGATGCGCCCACCACGCAAGTGACGGAATGGGATTGCCAGAAGAAGAAATTCAAGGACAAGCACCTGGCACAGCAATGGGCTGCCGTGCCGATGCCGCGCGAGGCCGAAGCGGGGAACGGCAATGACTCGGAAATGTCGATCTATCAACCTTCGACCGACACCATCTGGGAGTTCTGGCAAGCCCGCAAAGTCGATGGCCAGTGGCAAGCATGCTGGGGCGGACGCTTGGCCAAAGCGTCGAAAAGCGATGGCGTGTTTCCCAAGCATTACGGCACCACGGCCACCAGTTTGCCATTCATTGGCGGCCAAATCACGGCCGAAGAATTGCGTCGCGGCGAGATTCGCCATGTGATCGGCATTTCGCTGGTCGATGCGGAACATTTCAACGTGGTGTCATGGCCGGCCCATCGTTCGGATGGGTACAATCCGAAAAAAGAACCGAACCGGATTCCCGAAGGCTTACGGTTCCGGCTCGATCCGGACGTGAATGTGGACAAGCTCAAGCTGCACCCGGTGGGAAAAATCATCGCCAAGGCGGCGCAGAAATATGGTTTCGTGATTTGGGACAAGGCCGGCGCGATTTCGATCCGGGCGCAAAATCCGAAATCCTACGCGGCAAACGGCGGGCCCGATCCGTACTCGCTGCTGTTCAAGGGCACACCCTCGTATGCGATCTTGAATGGCATCCCGTGGGATCGCCTCCAGTTTATGCCGAAAGACTACGGCAAACCATAAGAAATACCGGGCGCCTTGCGCCACGATGCCCTCACCACTATTGATTGAAAGAATTGCAGATGAAAATAACTGTTATCGGTACCGGCTATGTTGGATTGGTCACTGGCACTTGCCTGGCTGAAATGGGCAACGACGTGCTATGCCTGGACCTGGATGAAAACAAGATCAGGATTTTGAACGAAGGCAATATTCCGATCCATGAGCCAGGTTTGCTGGAAATGATGCGGCGCAATGTCGCGGCCGGGCGCTTGCGGTTTACCACCAGCATCGAGGACAGTGTCGCGTTCGGCGTCCTGCAGTTCATCGCGGTCGGCACCCCGCCCGATGAAGACGGTTCCGCCGACATGCAGTATGTGACGGCCGCGGCCTGCAATATCGGCCGCTATATGACGGAATATAAGGTGGTGGTCGATAAATCCACGGTCCCGGTCGGCACCGCCGACAAGGTTAGGGCCGGCATGCAGCAAGAGCTTGCCGCACGCAAGCTCGATCTGCCGTTTTCTGTCGTATCGAACCCTGAATTTCTCAAGGAAGGCGCAGCGCTGGACGATTTCATGCGGCCCGACCGGGTGGTGATCGGCGCCGACGATGAGCGCGCCATTGCGCTGATGCGCAAACTGTATGCGCCGTTCATCCGTAATCATGATCGGGTCATCGTAATGGACGTGCGTTCGGCCGAACTGACCAAATATGCCGCCAATGCCATGCTGGCAACGCGCATCTCGTTCATGAATGAACTTGCCAATTTGGCCGATAAGCTGGGCGCAGATATCGAGCAAATCCGGATCGGCATCGGCTCCGATCCACGCATCGGATTTCACTTCTTGTACCCCGGCTGCGGCTATGGCGGCTCGTGTTTTCCAAAGGACGTGCAGGCCTTGATTCGCACTGCGGACGAAAACGATTCAGGACTGAAAGTGTTGCAGGCTGTTGAAGAAGCCAATGAAGCGCAGAAGCATTTGCTGCTGCATAAGATCAGGGCGCGGTTTGGTAGCGACCTGCGCGGCATGAACTTCGCGTTGTGGGGATTGGCCTTCAAGCCCAATACCGACGACATGCGCGCCGCCTCCAGCCGCGTCGTCATCCAGGGCCTGTGGGAAATGGGCGCCACCGTGACGGCCTATGATCCGGTCGCAATGAATGAATCGAAGCGGATCTTCGGTGCCGATCCTCGACTGATCTACGCTGAGTCCCCAATGGCTGCTTTAAAGAATGCAGATGCGCTGACCATCGTTACCGAGTGGAAGGAGTTTCGCGTTCCGGACTTCAGTGCGATTAAAGCCGCCTTGAAAACGCCTGTCATTTTCGACGGACGCAATCTGTATGACCCGTCGCAAGTCCGCGACCACGGCATTGAATATTTCGCGATAGGCCGGCGCTGATAGTGAATAAAGCGGGCATATTGCGCGATCCAAAGCAGGCAGCCACGAGAGAAATTTTGTGGGATTACGCGCGCGGCATCGCAATATTGCTCGTTGTTTATGGTCACGTCTTAAGAGGACTCAATTCCAGTGGTATTGTGGCCGACGGCCACTGGATAATGGCATCCGACTATGCCATTTATACATACCACATGCCGTTGTTCTTCCTGTTGGCCGGGATGAATGTCGCAAAGGGACTTGCCCGACCCCGGTTTTTGCAGAGCAAGCTGATGACGATCGTCTATCCCTACCTGTTATGGTCGTTGTTGCAAGGGCTGGTTCAGGTAGTCATGTCGGACAGCGCCAATTATCCGTTCCATCTTTCCGATTTGGCAACAACCATTCTGTGGAAACCGTTGGGGCAGTTCTGGTTTCTGTACGCCTTATTGCTGTGCCATATCTTCGTTTCCCTCACCTCAGCCAACCGGCTCAAGGTAGGCATATTCGCACTGGCGGCCTATGCAGCTGGAATCTACTTTAACTGGGGAATGATTTCCTTGTCGCTAAAGTTTTTTCTTTTCTACGCAGCGGGACTACTGGCCGCGCAGCATCTGAAAGCAGTCGTGATGCGCCTGGCGAATCCCGCCGGCATAGCCGTCACATCGCTAGCGACAGGGATAGCGATCGTCGCGGCCAAGCAGCTAGGCAAGTACGACGATCCAGGAGCATTGCCGGCAGCATTCCTTGGCATGCTTCTGATACTTCAAGTGTCGGCTGTCTTGGCGCGCTCGAACAGGATGCGGATTATCGAACTACTAGGGCTCGCGTCAATGCCGATTTACCTCGTGCATATTCTAGCGGCCAGTGGCACGCGTATTATTCTGTCGAAACTTGGGATCACAGACATGTACCTGCATCTGGCCGCTGGTATGATAATGGGCGTAGTGTTTCCCGTGGCAATCTATTACTTTGTCTATTTATTCCGGAAAGAAAAATTCGCCGGGTTTACCGAGGGGCGCGCGGTATTCGATCAATTGCTTCGGACCTGATCCGGACAGCACGGTTCGTTAGTCGGGGCGCATTTCCGGCGCGCCGCTTTGCGCGCATATCTGCTGGTCCAGCAACGCCACCAGCTTGCCCGTTTCATTCGCAAATTTTCTCGCGAACAACTTCTCACCTGAACCGTAGATATCATCTTGCGTGATCGAGGCGGGCGTCTGGAATAAAGCCAGATGCGTTTCTGTGATATTTGCGGGGTTTGCACCGCCGGCACTCCAATCCGTATAGGTCAGGTTGCGCACTATTTTTGGCTTGAACGGGGAGTTGCCAAGGATGGTTTGAAAAAACGATTCATCCGGGCACAGCGTGTTCATGAAGAAGTCGACGACGCGGGTCTCCCGAGCGACGAAATTCAGGATGAAATCACAGGCTTCGCGCGATAGCGCCCACCAGGTGGAACCTGCGTAGGGAACAAGCGCGCCGAGATAAGCCTTGTAGTCGCGCTTATTCGGGACCACACCGGCCAGCATCAGCATTTTCTGTTTCGCCCTGCGTATCAGCGGGTCGCCCGCACGAAGCTTGAAGGTGGTCAGTCGGGAAATCGGTTTTCCGGCAGCGGCGCAGGGCATGGCAACCAGATTCATGAATTCCCTGCCTGGGTCAATGCCAAAGAATTGCTCAATCGAGGATGCTGAGCGCAGCGGGTAATCGGCGCCGCTGAGAAGCACGAAACGGTCAAATCGGCATGGATCCAGGACGGCGCTTCGAAGCAGAACGAGTGTGGCTTCGACTTGCGAAAAATCGCCCCAGAACACGGGAATCCGATCATTCGTAAAATGAATGTTATCTCCCTTTATGCTTAGAAAAGGATCTATATCGGATTTTTTGTCGATGTGTATGAAGAAACTTGCCGAGTTGGAAGATAACGCCGTTATCAGTCGCCGCAGGTGCTCCGGATTATTGTGGGCAACGATCAGATAGGCAATCTTCATAGGTTTACATGTTTGATAGTGAGTATTGGAAGTAAGGCTGTCGGGGAGCTTAACATAATTTTTCTGAACTACTGGCACGCACCTGGAGCGCTCGCCGCCGTCCATCACGGCGAGCCGCAATGTGGCGGCCCGATGCCATTATCAACCAGGCACTCACTGAGTCGGCAAAATACTGAATTTACGGCCAACGGCAACGGGCGCTAATTCTTTGGCTTCCAGTACAGAAACATTGTGCACGCGGGCAGAGGGCGGCCCTCGCCTGGCCCAAGTAATGATGGCATCGATTGCCGCCGCTTCACCACAGACACACGCTTCAACCGAGCCGTCGAATCGATTGCGTACCCAACCGGCAAGGCCAAGGGCGCACGCCATATCGGCAAGCGAGGCGCGGTAACCAACTCCCTGCACTTGTCCCTCGATGATCAGCCGTTTAGCCATTGGCACTCGCGCAGTGTTCGATTAGGCAGGAATAGGAAGTGCAACAGTCTACCAGATTTAGAAACGTTGACAATTTAGGTACGCATTAAATGGGCCAATTTATCGATCTATGTGCGCTACTACACAGACAATGTCCTTCCGGCATGAATATACTTGCGTGCAGGACAGAAAATACCGCAATGGCGGGAAATCACC
>JANPCW010000716.1:0-2726 GCA_031431155.1 Janthinobacterium sp.
GATCCCCGGCGACATGGCCGAACGTGTCGTTGACGGTTTTGAAACGGTCGAGGTCGATGAATAGCAGCGCCAGTTGCAGCTGCTCGGCCCGCGCGCGCTCGACCGCGTCGGCGCATTTGGCCAGCATGCCGCTGCGGTTCAAGATACCGGTCAGGCTGTCGTGACTGGCCATGAACTGCAAGCGCGTTTCGGCGACCTTGCGCCTGGTATGGTCGGTGAACACGACGACATAATTGGTGAGCTTGTTGTCGGCGTCGCGCACCGTCGAGATCGACAGCCAGGCCGGATACCACTCACCATTTTTTCGCCGGTCCAGCAGTTCGCCCTCCCAGCAATCGGTTTGTTCCAACTGGGCGATCATGACGCCGATGGCGTCGGCGCGCCCGCCCGTGCCAGTCAGAATGCTCGACAGCTTGCCGATCGCGTGTGCCGCGTCATAGCCGGTAATTCGGGTATAGGCGGGATTGACCGCTTCGATCCGGCATGCGGCATCGGTGGTCAAAATTCCTTCGCTGGCTGCCTCGAAGACGCGATTGGCCAGGCGCGACTGGTGTTCGAATTCGACGCGCTGGCTGACATCGAGCGCAACGCCCATCACCGCCGGCCGGCCAAGGTATTCGCAGACGCTGCCGTGCACCTCGGCCCAGACCCGTTTGCCGTCGCGTCTGACGGCACGATAGGTGTAATGGATGCTGGTGCTCTCGCCGGACAGGCGGCGCCGGTGATTCTCCAGCAATATGGGCAAGTCTTCGGGCGCGGTGTGGACGTCGACCGCGACGCCGATCATCTGGTTCGGGTTGTCATAGCCCAGTAATTGGGCCGACTTTGGATTGGCATACACAATCAAGCCATCCTGGACCATGTACAGGCCAACCAGCGACTGATCGACAAAGGTGCGGAACTTGTCCTCGGACTCGCGCAACGCCAGACCTGTCTTGCGCTGCGCTGTCGTTACTGCGACCCAGACAAGACATGCCAGGCCAAGCGCCAGCAAGCCGGCCAGCCAGAAAGGCAGCAGCGCGGCTGCCAGCGTCGCGCAAGCCGTAGCCATCGCAAAAACCCGGCCTGACCAACGGCTGGGAATCCTCTCGTCAAGCTCTTGGTTGGTCAATGATTTCATCGACGTGGCAGTTACCGGAGATGTAAAAAACTCATAATAACCGTTTATTGTAAGCAACAAACGATTAATCTACGCAGTGAACAAGAAATATTTGGGGGCGAATGCTAGCGCGTCAGCCGTGCGCAGTGCGCTCCGATTTACCAGCCGCATGCCCGGGGTTTTTGCGGCGTTTCGATCGAACGTTGCGGTGTATTCGCAGCCTGCCTTGTCGGCCGATCGTTCGATGAGGCAATCCGAGAACTCCGCTTTTGATTGCGAAAAAGCATGCAACGCCTTGATCGCAGTTTCAGTATTTTCAACCAGCAACTCTTGGGTTCGAAGCAGTTTTTCGAGGATAACGACTAGTTCCGGCTTGGTCGCGTTGTAGCAGCTTTGTATCACCCACACCAACTCGACAAGTGAAACAAGCGTAATGAATCCCGGATTTTCACTGGTAGGCGTGTCAATGAGGGCCGTCGCCATCGCTGACTGCTTCGCATCGTCCTGGGCGATGTACCGCACCAGGACGTTGGTATCGAGACCGATCATCGCGCCAAGGCGCCGTGGAGGGCAATTTCCTGGCTCATTGAATCGATCGATACGGGCTTATCGGGCTTTTTCAGCATGCCTTTCAGTGCAAGCACGGGGCTGGTTGCGGGAATGATTGCGTACTTGCTTTTTTCAATTTCCACGAACGCGACCCGGCTGCCCATGTCGAGGCCAAGCGCGACCCGAACCGGCGCCGGGATCGTGATCCGAACCTGGCGGTGCATAGCCGCGCATTCACGAGCCTCGGCATCCGCGAGCTCGCTGGCGCAAGGACCGACCCAGGCGCCAAGACTGGAATGACTGATGGCTATTCCTAACAATCCCAGCAATGCCAACGGTTACGATCGATTCGGTTTGGTCAACAAAACGGGCCGCCAGCGCAATCCGTGAGGCTCCTAATGACCGTTATTCTCTAGGAGGGAGTCGGCCCCGGAGCTGCGGTACCGGCTGGCTAATTGTCGAGCACGATATCTGTGCGCCGCGCATATGCTGCCTTGCGCTCGGCCCCCGCCATCTCAATTATTGACAGTGCCTTCCTGAGAGTCTGCGGCATGGCGAAACCTGCGATCGTCTTGGTCTCGGTTGCACATGGCGCTGGATGCCCGGCCATTTTCGCTAGCTCCCTACGGCACGCATCGGCGAGCTTCCAGCCTTTATCGCCGGGACGCCGTATCCATAGATCGCGCCAGGCATTCCGGCTGCCGTCGGCGATGGCATTGGCCAACTGCCTTGGCGATACCGAATGGCCTTCATATATGATGGCATCACCGTGCACCTTGGCATAAAAATATTAGCCTTTGTATTGCATGCGACATTCAGTTGCCTCCGGTAAGAATAGACTCTTCCATTGGTAACCGTGCGCTCCTTTCCTCTGGTTGTACACGCGGTCTTCGATCAACTGGCCCGTCTTGTCGGTCTGCCCTTTGCTGGGGCGCCAGCCTTGCACATCTTTGTCGATGTCGATGCGCACCACCTTGTATGGCGCAAGGAAGCCATCTTCGATGCCTTGCTTGAGCGTGTAGGTGTAAACCGGATCGCCAAAGTAATAGATGCTGGAAACATCCTTGGTTTCTTTGGG
>JANPCW010000717.1:0-2974 GCA_031431155.1 Janthinobacterium sp.
CAACACATTCTTGATACCGCGAAGCCTATCATTCTAGGCAAAGGTTTCTCGGCTGTAGGGTTAAACGAACTCCTGTCCGAAGCCGGAGTACCGAAAGGATCCTTTTATCATTACTTCAAGTCCAAAGAGCTCTTTGGCGAAGCATTGCTGAGCAGCTACTTTTCTGACTACCAGGCGCGGCTTGAAGTTCGACTCGCACCATCGGCCAGCACGGCGGCGGAACGACTGATGAGTTACTGGGATACGTGGCTGGAAACACAGTCGAGCGAGGGCACCGAGGGCAAGTGCCTGATCGTAAAACTGAGTGGCGAAGTCTCTGACTTGTCCGAAGCGATGCGAACGACTTTGCACCTTGGCACTAACCGGATCATCGACCATCTGGCAGACTGCATCCGAGAGGGCGCGATCGATGGTTCCCTGCCCCGAGAAATCGAGGCGCGCAACACTGCCCTGACGTTATACAACTTGTGGCTAGGCGCCACCCTGCTCACTAAAATCAGGCGCGACCGAAGTGCCCTGGAAGCGGCCATGACCACCACCTTACAACTGCTGTCGCTCTCTTCCCCGCCCGCTGGCTAAGCAAACATCGAGGCTCCCTGGAGCAATGATTTCACTTTGTCCCGCACCGGCTT
Source organism: Janthinobacterium sp. (assembly GCA_031431155.1). Classification (GTDB taxonomy): domain Bacteria; phylum Pseudomonadota; class Gammaproteobacteria; order Burkholderiales; family Burkholderiaceae_D; genus JANPCW01. The sequence continues at coordinate 633 of JANPCW010000717.1, forward strand.
TTTTTTACAAACAATAGACGACTGGTCTATTCATGGAGAATTACATGCTCAATTTTGAATTCCACAATCCGACCAAAATTATTTTCGGCGCCAAAACCATTGCCAGGTTGGCTGATCTGGTGCCTCCAAAGGCCCGTGTACTGATCCTCTACGGCGGTGCCAGCGCCAGCAAGAACGGCACGCTCGACGAGGTCAAGGCGGCGCTCGGCTCGCGCGTGGTCCAAGAGTTCAGCGGGATCGAACCGAACCCGACCTACGAGACGATGATGCTCGCCGTCGAGCAGGTCCGTAAAGAGAAAATCGATTTCCTGCTCGCAGTCGGTGGCGGATCGGTGATCGACGGCACCAAGTTCGTGGCCGCCGCCGCCGGCTTTGATGGCGAGCCGTGGGATATTCTGCAAACGCACGGCAAGAACGTGAAAAGTGCGATACCCTTCGGTACTGTCCTTACCCTGCCGGCGACCGGTTCGGAAATGAACAATGGTTCAGTCATCATGCGCAAGTCGACGCAATCAAAGTTTGCCTTCCTCAGCGCGCACGTTTTTCCGCAATTTTCGGTTCTCGATCCCACCAAGACCTATACCCTGCCGCAGGGCCAGATCGCCAACGGCGTGGCCGACTCGTTCGTGCATATCGTCGAGCAATACCTGACCTACCCGGTGCAGGCACTGGCCCAGGACCGCTTCGCCGAGGGCTTGCTGCAGACCTTGATCGAAGTCGGTCCGACCGCGCTCGACGGGTCCCAGAACTACGACACCCGCGCCAACCTGATGTGGGTGGCGACGCTGGCACTGAATGGCTTGATCGGAGCGGGGGTTCCGCACGATTGGGCCACGCACATGATCGGGCACGAGATTACCGCCCTGTATGGCATCGACCATGCACGCACGCTGGCGATCGTCTTGCCGTCGCTGCTCAATGTGCAGCGCGAACACAAGAGTGCCAAGCTGCTGCAATACGCCGAGCGCGTCTGGCACATCAACGACGGCAGCGACGAGCAACGCATTGACGAAGCGATCCGCCGCACGCGCCAATTTTTCGAAGACCTCGGCATCAAGACACGCCTGTCCGATTACAAACTGGGGCAAGCAGCGATTGATGCCATCGTCGCGCAACTCGAAGTGCACGGAATGACTGCGTTGGGAGAACACCGGAACATCAGCCTCGGCGTCACTCGAACCATCCTCGAGGGTGCCCTGTAATGGCGCCACACCTTACCACTCCAGACAAGGACAACATCATGACAAACAGCGCAACCATCAACCGCAGGGTCGTCCTGAACGCGCGCCCCGTTGGCGCCCCGACCGCCGATACCTTCCGTATTGAAGAAGTCGCTGTTCCGGCTCCCGGCGCAGGGCAAGTTCTGTTACGCACCCTGTTCCTGTCGCTCGATCCGTACATGCGCGGCCGCATAAGCGATGCCCCGTCCTACGCCGCCCCGGTCGCCGTGGGCGCAGCAATGGTCGGCGGCACGGTCTCGCGGGTTGAAGTTTCCCGGCACCCGGATTATCAGCCGGGCGACCTGGTGCTTGGCCAGAGCGGCTGGCAGAGCCACGTCCTGTCTGACGGCAAGGGACTCACCAAGCTCGATGCCGGCATGGCACACCCCTCCCTGGCCTTGGGGGTCCTCGGCATGCCCGGCTTTACGGCCTACATGGGATTACTCGAGATCGGCCAGCCGAAAGCCGGCGAAACGATCGTGGTCGCCGCCGCGAGCGGGGCTGTCGGCTCGGTGGTAGGTCAAATCGCCAAGCTCAAGGGTTGCCGCGTGGTCGGGATCGCCGGCGGCGCCGAGAAGTGTCGCTATGTTGTCGATGAACTGGGCTTTGATGCCTGCATCGATCACCGCGGTAGCGACTTCCTGCAGCAATTGGCGGCGGCCTGCCCGACCGGTATCGACGTCTATTTCGAGAACGTCGGCGGCGCAGTCTTCGACGCGGTCCTGCCGTTACTCAATGTGGGCGCCCGGGTACCACTGTGCGGGCTGATCGCGACCTACAACGACACCGCGCTGCCGCAAGGCACCGATCGGCTGGGACTGCTGACCCGCACGCTGCTCACGCGGCGCATCAAGATGCAGGGTTTCATCATCTTTGACGATTATGGCGATCGCTATGGCGAGTTCTTCAATCAGATGAGTATCTGGCTCAAGGATGGCAAAATCAAGTTCCGTGAAGACATGGTCGACGGCCTTGAGAAAGCCCCGCAAGCCTTTATCGGTCTGCTCGAAGGCAAGAACTTCGGCAAGCTGGTCATACGCGTCACCAACGACTGAATGCACCAGTTCGGGCGGGGGGGGGGGGCGGGGCCCCCCCCCCCCCCCCCCCCCCCCGAAAGAAAAA
>JANPCW010000718.1:0-3217 GCA_031431155.1 Janthinobacterium sp.
CCAACCCCCTTGCCTGAACGGGTCGGCGCGTAGGTCAACACGTGCTCCGGGCCGTCGTGACGCAAATACTGCTGGCGCCCCTTCCTGTCGATCCAGGCGCCCACATAGACGCCCGAGTTGACCGCTGCCTGCCTGCCGGTGAGCCTTTGCAGGAATGTCCGCTGCTTCGCCATCAGCCCCGCCGCCCGGATATCATCGATATTGGCCCAGCGCGCCGATCCGTGCAGGTACTCGCTCACCTTCGAGGAGTTCACCACCACCATCCTGGTGACCACCAGGCCGATCAGGCCAATTCCCGCAATGCTGATACCGATGCTGCCGGCGTGCATCAAGGCATCCGGATATTGGTTGCCCCACTTGCCGGCCCAATGAATGATGCCCCATGGCGGATAGACTTGGCGGATGTGAGGACCAAGGGCCGCCTGGTAGTGGAAGGCATGCGCAAAGAACTGGGTGGCCGCTTGCAGGCCGGCCCCGAGCGACAACACGGCGAGCACGGGTATGACCTTGCCCGGTCCCTTTCTCGCGGCCCGCACCTGCGGCCCCACGGCGTTGTTGAACCTGTCTTTCATCTGCTTCGTCCTTTCGTTTTGATGGCGCCGATGGCGGTCACGGTGACGGGGGCGCCAATGGCAAGACGCCTTAGACGCCGCGCTGTCGCCTCATCCACCGGCAGCGCCTTGATTTCCTCGCCCTGCTTGATCAGGGCCAGAACACGGCCCTCGACATTGCGGATGCCAGCAAAAACGGCCGCCCCCTTGAAACCATCATATCGCGCGTATTTCGTTATATCAGTCAATATTGTTATTTTTTGTTCCGACTCAATGATGGCCTTGTCGGCTGCGGCAAGCGGACCGCTTACCCGCCCTGCCCTAGGAACAGCCCGTCGCATGCCGTTATCTGCTGCGGCTCCTTGCTGCTCCACGTGACCAGGAACATGACCCGGCAATAGCACCTCAGTTCCGCTGGCGATGCGAACCACACCGAGTTCGGACAGTCTTCGCAAACGGTGTTGGCTTTCGGGCGGCGGGTTTCGTCCAATGCGGCCAATGTCGGGCTTGCGGGCTCCCCTTGTGCCTGCTGCGCCGTGGACGACGATGGCGCCGGCCGGGCCGTCCCGTGCTGCGCGGGTTGCGGCAGAGGTCGGGCCACTTCGAACAGCGCTGCCTGCAGCAGATCGTTCATGCCTGGTTCGCCTGGATGGTTCATGCGTGCTCTCCTTTGTTTGCTGTCCCATTTGCTCACCGCGTGGCTGCGGCAGTGGTTGGCTGCGTGATTGCAGCAGTTCCTGGCGACGCTGTTCAAGAACGCCGTCGTCGAAGGTGACAGGCAACTTCGCGGCTGCGGCCGCCTGGACAATTTGCTCCTTGAAGGCAGTGGTGCCGTTGACGCTGATGCGCTCGCCGTAGCGCGCCATTGCCATGCGCAAGGCAGCCTGCAAGCCGTTCTGATCGGCGCCGCGCGAGATTTCCAGCTTAGTGCCGTTGTCGCGCACGGCTGTAGCGCCAACGCAATAAATGATCGTGCCTTTCTTGGTGACACTGTCCTGCCCGGGATCGCGCCGTACCGGCTTCCGGCTGCCTTTGCCTGTCAATGAATTGCCCTTTGGCCCCTGATCGGCGCCGCGGGTCCGCAGCACCGCAAGCGCCTCCGGCTCGCCCTCCGCGGCCCTGGCCCGCAGCCAGTCGGCCCAGGCAAGGCGCCGGCACTTGTCGTTGACTTCCTGACGGTCCTTGAAATATTGCTGGTTGATTTTTTCGATCTCGCCGGTCAAGGTCGCGCTGGTCGCCGCGTACAGGATTTTTTTACCCAGCCTTGGTGCTTCAATGAGCCTGATTGCAGCGCGCTTGAACCGCCCGCTGCGCTTGGCCGCTTCAATCAGGCGTTTCTTCCGGTCGCGCGCCCTGGCCCACAATACCGTGCGCGATACGCCGGCGCTTTGCTGCTCATTCTTGTACCTGGCATACAGCGCCTCGGTGTCGATGCCGGTGCTCCCCGGGGCCTTGTTAACCGAGTGCATCGGCTTTTTTTCATAGGTTCTGGCCGGGCGCTCGCCTGCCTGCCGTTCGGGCGACGGCTCGAAGGGACCGAATCGTGCTACCAGGCTGGCCCTAGAATAAATCCGGCCGATGGAACTGGCCTTGACGGTTGTGCCATCCCCTGCGGTGATGACCAGCCCGTTTCCCCGTTCGTGGATGTCGAGGCCGTTTGAACGCATGACCCGGTGCAGCTCTGTCCAGGATTGCGCGCCTGCGATCTCCTCGATGCATTCGCGTTTGATCCAGCCCAGCAGGCTTTCGACCCCGGCATGATGTTCCATGTCCGCTGCCCGGTTCTCGGCCCCGCCTTTGCGCGCCTGGTGGTTGTCTTGCTCCAGCCCGAACTCGCGTTCCAGCTTTTCGCACAGCTGGCCCAGCGTCGTGTGGTCGTAGTACGGGACATGCATCGTGTAGCGGGTCGGGTGAATCTTGTTGATGGCGATGTGAATGTGCAGGTTGTCCGTGTCGTGATGCACGGCGCTGACGCGCTGATGCTCGCCATAGCCCAGCCCGTCGCAGACGCGCGCCTCGATGGCCTTCAGGGCCGCAGCGTCGGGCTGCACGCCAGGGCGAAAACTGATGATCAGGTGATAGGTCTTGTCCGACGTGGCGCGCGTGTTCTGGGCCTGCGTGTTGAGGACTTCGATGATCGCCGCATCCGGCCGGTCGGACTCGCAATTCGCGACGGTCACATCCCCCACCCGCTCGTTTTTGTTCTGCTCGTCGATGATGTACTTCACCAGGGCGGCGAAGTCGGCTTTTTTCAAGGACTTTATCGCTACATGCTTGGCGATCACGGCATACCATCCGATTGTTTAGCTGCTAAAACTTAACTCTTGCTGTGGGGCAGAACCACGGCGCGCATGACCATCATCATCTCGTTCTGCGTATCCTCGATCCTGGCCAGGGCTGCGCGCAGGGTCGCCGCGCCAAACGCCGCCGTTCGCGGGTCGTCCGTGAGCCAGAGTTTGAGCAGGCCGCCCAGGCGGCCAAGGTCGCCATTGATGCGCGCCAGCTCTTCAACTCGCTTGTTGTCCAGGATGCCCCGGATCCGGTAGCCCATGCCGACCTTCAACAGATAAGTGGACAGGCTCAGGCCTGCCGCCTGGGCGTTGACTTCGATCTGCATGCGCTCGCCGGGCAGGCAGTACACCTTGATCGGCGGGCTGTTCTTTCGG
>JANPCW010000719.1:0-4977 GCA_031431155.1 Janthinobacterium sp.
TGACGCCGCTGCTGGCAATGCTGCTGGCGCGCGAAGGTGCGCCGGTGCTGGTGCATGGGGTTTCGCAGGACCCGGGGCGGGTCACGACGGCCGAAATTTTCCAGGCGATGGGCATGCCGCCGGCGCAGTCGCTGGCCGCAGCCGAATCCGATCTTGCGCGCGGCCAGCCGAGCTTCATGCCGATCGAGGCGCTGGCGCCACGCCTTTCGCACCTGCTCGCGCTGCGCCGGATACTAGGGGTGCGCAACTCGACCCACACCCTGGTTAAAATCATGCAACCCTTCGCAGGGCCCGCGCTGCGACTGGTGTCGTACACGCATCCGGAATATCTGGCCATGCTGGGCCAGTATTTCACCAGCGCCGCGCCACACTGGCGCGGCGATGCCTTCCTCATGCGCGGGACCGAAGGGGAGGCGGTTTCCAATGCCAACCGGGCCCAGCAAATCGACTGGTTCCATGGCGGCGAACGCACGCTGCTGGTGCAAAAGCAGATCGCGGTGCAGTCTTTGCCCGATTTGCCGCCCGAGCGCGATGCCGCCACCACTGCAGGATGGATCGCGGCCGTGCTGCGCGGCGACGTTCCCGTCCCGGAGCCGATTGCCGACCAAGTGGCACAATGTTTGCGCGTGTCAATGGCATTGCAAGCGAGCGGGAAACACCACAAGGCGCCCGGGTAAGCCGGCCTGGGGTCAGGTCTAGAATCAACGGTTTTATTGCTCGATGGTTCGATTCGATGCGATACAAACGGCCAGCCGTCATGGTTCGAGCCGGCGCCGGCGGGCCGACGGCTCTGAATCAGACCCGGTTATAGTGCCGCTGTGTGCTTGCGCAGTTTACAATCACGCCTTTAATGCAGCGCGAGCAAGCAGGGCAGGCATAGCATGGCAAAACAATTTGATGTGGCAGTAATCGGCGCCGGCGCTGCCGGCATGATGTGTGCGGCCGTCGCGGCCCAGCGTGGCAAGCGCGTGGTTTTGATCGACCATGCCGGCAAGTTGGCCGAGAAAATCCGTATCTCCGGCGGTGGCCGCTGTAACTTTACCAATCTTCAGACCGGCCCTCAGCATTTTTTGTCGGACAATCCGCATTTCTGCAAGAGCGCCTTGTCGCGCTATACGCCGCAAGATTTCTTGGCACTGGTTAAACGCCACCGCATCGGCTATCACGAAAAGCACAAAGGCCAGCTGTTCTGTGACGATTCGGCCGAACAAATCATCGCGATGCTCAAGGCCGAATGCGCTTCCGGTGACGTGAGCTGGCGCATGCCATGCAAAGTCGCCGCTGTCGGCCAGAAGGCCGATGGCGGCTTCCGGATCGACACCGACAGCGGCGAGATCGAGGCGGCCAGCCTGGTGATCGCCAGTGGCGGCTTGTCGATCCCTAAAATTGGTGCGACCGATTTCGCCTACCGCATCGCGCGCCAGTTCGGTTTGAAAATGGTTGAGCCGGCCCCGGCGCTGGTGCCGCTTACCTTCGATGGCGCCGGGTGGCAGCCGTTTGGGCCGCTGGCCGGCATCGCACTCGAAGTGGAGGTCGCGACCGGCTCAGCAAAGGGCCGCGGCGCCGTGCGCGGTCATTTTCGCGAGGATCTGCTGTTCACCCACCGCGGCTTGTCTGGTCCGGCGGTCTTGCAAATTTCCAGTTTTTGGCAGCCCGCCACGCCGCTGACAATCAATCTGTTGCCGGAAATGGATGTGGCGCAGGTCTTGATCGAGGGCAAGGGCAAGCTCAAAAAGCAGCTCGGCAATGTGCTGTCCCAGTGGTTGCCGACGCGCCTGGCCGAAGGCTTGCTCGCAGCCAACGGCTTCGCGCCCGACGTGCGCCTGGCCGACATGGCCGACGCCCAATTGCGCAAGCTCGGCGTGGCGCTCAACAGCTGGGCCATCGTCCCGGATGGATCGGAAGGATACCGTAAAGCCGAGGTCACGCGCGGCGGGATCGATACGCGGGAACTGTCCCAGCAAACGATGATGGCGGCCAAGGTGCCTGGGCTGTACTTTGTGGGTGAGGCGGTCGATGTGACCGGTTGGCTTGGCGGTTATAATTTTCAGTGGGCATGGGCATCGGGGATGGCGGCCGGCCTGGCGCTGTAAGTAAATATGGGCACATTTTATTGCGGCATTTACGCAACGTAGCGCTTCTAAATTGTCGAGTCGACACGCGCAGCCCTTCCATCTGCGGCCGAAACCTGCTACTATCTCTCTCTTCCTATAAATCAACGGTTTGAATTTTACATGACCACTATTCGCCTTAAAGAAAACGAGCCGTTCGAAGTCGCAATGCGACGTTTCAAGCGCACTATCGAAAAAACCGGCCTGCTGACCGAATTGCGCGCACGCGAATTCTACGAAAAGCCAACAGCTGAGCGCAAGCGCAAGCTGGCAGCTGCTGTCAAGCGCCACTACAAGCGCATCCGCAGCCAGCAATTGCCGAAAAAATTATTCTAAGACTGTTCCTTCAAGACTGATCCGGGTTTGGCGGCACATTGCCCGTCTCGGCTCACGGTTTTGATTGGTTTGAATCGCAGATTCAGACTGAGTCGCTTGCCCGCTCCGGTTCTCCGCAGCGGGTTTTGGCATTTATATCCATTACTATTCTTCGCTATCGAGGCTTGCAATGACCTTAAAAGAACAGATCACGGAAGACATGAAGGCGGCCATGCGCGCCAGGGAAACGGTCAAGCTGGGCACAATCCGCCTGATGCTGGCCGAGATCAAGCGCAAGGAAGTGGACGAGCGTATCGAAGTGGACGACAAGCAGGCGCTGGCGATCATCGAAAAGATGATCAAGCAGCGCAAGGATTCGATCAGCCAGTTTGAGGCCGGTGGCCGCGCCGATCTGGCCGACATCGAAAAAGCCGAGCTCGCGATCCTCACCACCTACATGCCGGCCGGCTTGTCGGATGCCGAGGTGGCTGCCGAAGTGGCCGCCGCCGTGGCCGCATCGGGCGCGGCCGGGCCGCAAGACATGGGTAAAGTGATGGCCATCGTCAAGCCGAAACTGGCCGGGCGCGCCGACATGATGCTGGTGTCGGCATTGGTCAAGGCCGCGCTGGCGGGCGCTTAACAGTTTGCAACGCCGCGCGCTGTCGCAGATCAACCCGGTACCGTGCGCGGCGCGCTAGCCTGAGCTAACTGAGCTAACTGAGCTAACGCCGGACCCAACACAAGACGGCCTCGCCAAGTGATTCCACAATCTTTCATCACCGACCTGTTGAACCGCGTCGATATCGTCGACGTGGTCGGTCGCTACGTCCAGCTGAAAAAGGGCGGCGCCAATTTCATGGGCCTGTGCCCGTTCCATAGCGAAAAGTCGCCCAGCTTCACGGTCAGCCCGACGAAGCAGTTTTACCACTGCTTCGGCTGCGGCGCGCATGGCACCTCGATCGGCTTTTTGATCGATTACTCGGGCATGGGGTTTGTCGATGCGGTCAAGGACCTGGCCCAGAACGTGGGCATGGTGGTGCCGGAAGCGGATGACAAGATCGCGCCTGCCCAGCGTGCGCAAAACGCGGCGCACAGCTTGGCCCTGACCGATGCGATGACCCAAGCCTGCGACTATTTCCGGGCCCAGTTGCGCAGCGCCACCGAAGCGATCGCCTATCTGAAAAACCGCGGCTTGACCGGGGAAGTGGCGGCCCGCTTCGGGATCGGTTACGCGCCTGGCGGCTGGGATAATCTGCGTTCCGTGTTTCCCGATTACAGCGTGGTGGCGCTGGCCGAGGCCGGCCTGGTGATCGACAAGGTCGATGAAGACGGCGCCAACCGCAAGCGCTACGACCGTTTCCGCGAGCGCATCATGTTCCCGATCCGCAACACCAAGGGGCAAGTCATCGCCTTTGGCGGGCGGGTGCTCGATCATGGCGAACCGAAGTACCTGAATTCGCCCGAGACACCCCTGTTCCAGAAGGGCTTCGAGCTGTACGGCCTGTTCGAGGCACGCCAGGCAATCCGCGACGCCGGCTATGTGCTGGTGACCGAGGGCTATATGGACGTGGTGGCCCTGGCGCAACTGGGTTTTCCGCAAGCGGTGGCGACGCTGGGCACGGCATGCACGCCGACCCACGTCCAGAAATTATTGCGCCAGACCGATCAGGTGATCTTCAGTTTCGACGGCGACAAGGCGGGCCGGCGCGCCGCCCGGCGCGCGCTGGAGGCGAGCCTGCCGCATGTGGGCGACGACAAGACCATCAAGTTCCTGTTTCTGCCGACCGAACACGATCCGGACAGCTTTATTCGCGAGCGCGGCGCCGCAGCATTCGAGCAAGCCGTGAGCGAGGCGATGCCGCTGTCGCAATTCTTGCTGCGCGAAGTGTTGGGGGAGCACGACCTGAGTGAGCCGGAAGGGCGCGCGCGGGTCCAATTCGATGCCAAGCCGCTGCTGCAGTCGATGGCGCCGACGGCCCTGCGGCTGCAAATCGTGCGCGGCCTGGCCTCCCTGACCGAGACCACGCCGGCCGAAATCGAAGCCTTGTTCGAACTGGCCAAGCCGGTTGCCGCGGCAAGGCGCGCGCCCGCGCGCAGCGGGCGTCCCCAGCCGGTCGGCCTGGAACTGCAAATGATGCGGATTCTGGTGGCGCATCCGGCGCTGACCCTGCAACTGGACGAAACGGCGCAAACGGCGTTCGCGCACTTCGGGCCCGATGCGGCCGAGCGCCTGACGCAACTGGTCGCTTGCGGGCAGGCGCTGGGAGCGCACGGAAGCTTTGCCGCGCTGGCCCAGCAACTGAAGGCGATGGGGCCCGATTACGACGGCATCATTGCCGAGATCGCGGCCGAGCCCGAATCGGACCCCGACAGTGCGCGCCTGTGGATGCTGGGCGCAATCCGCCAGACCAAACTGGAGGCATTGAAAATGCAGCTCGACGGCCATATCGACACCATGCGGGGCGAGCTGAATGCCGTTATCCGCCGCCTCGTTGAAGCTGACGAGACCATCCGCGCGCGCGCCATCGCATCCGTGAGCGGGACGCAAAAC
>JANPCW010000720.1:0-3594 GCA_031431155.1 Janthinobacterium sp.
CGTGCTGGTCGTCGTGAAACACGGGAATCGATAGGCGCTCGCGCAGTTTTTTCTCGATGTAGAAGCATTCCGGCGCCTTGATGTCTTCCAGATTGATGCCGCCCAACGTAGGCTGCAGCGCCGCGATGATATCGACCAGCTTATCGGGGTCGCGCTCATCGAGTTCGATGTCGAACACGTCAATGCCGGCAAATTTCTTGAACAGGCAGCCTTTGCCTTCCATCACCGGCTTGCTTGCCAACGGTCCAATGTCGCCCAGACCCAGCACGGCGGTACCGTTGGTAATCACGCCCACCAGGTTGCCGCGCGAAGTGTAGCGCGCCGCCAGCAGCGGGTCTTTTTGGATTGCAAGGCACGGTGCGGCCACGCCCGGCGAGTACGCCAGCGACAGATCGCGCTGATTGGCCAAGCCCTTGGTCGATGTGACCGAGATTTTCCCGGGGGTTGGGTACTCGTGATAGTCGAGCGCGGCGGCGTGAAGTGCTTCATCCATGCGATATTCCTGTTTATCAATCCTTGGGCGTAATACTATAAATTATGATGAAGAGTGAGATGTTGATGCCAATCAAAATTTGACGGATGGGTCGGGGTTGGTGTTGGTGCGGGCGGCAACACCCCACGCACGCACGGGCCGTTTCGTGCCTAAGCCGCCAAAGCGTCACTGTTGCGGTTATCCCGCGGCGTGACCTCGTCGAGGATTTTCTGTAGTTTGGCCTTTGCAATTATCTTGAGGTCGTAGGTCTGCTGAAGATTCAACCATGACTGCGCATCCCCTCCAAAGTACCTGGCCAAGCGTAGTGCTGTATCAGCCGTAATGCCGCGTTTCTCATGAACAATATCATTCACTCGCGCCGGCGTAACATGCAACGCTTTCGATAGTGCGTGCGCAGTCATGTTGAGAGGCTCTAGGAAGTCCTCGCGCAAGATTTCACCTGGATGTATCGGTCGCATTTCATTCTTGATCATTTCCGCACTCCTTTGCGTACTAGTGATAATCGACAATTTCCACACTCTCGGGACCGCTTTCCGTCCAAACGAAGCAGATCCTGAATTGTTTGTTGATCCTAATGCTGTGCTGACCTTCCCGGTCGCCCGTCAGCAGTTCCAGCCGGTTTCCTGGTGGCGATCGGAGAAAATCCAGTGTCGCGGCACAGTCGAGCTGCTGAAGTTTTCGTTCTGCCACCGATCTAAAGTTGGTAAACCTTCCAACTTTTTGCCCTCCAAATAACGATTCTGTGTCTTTGCATTTGAAGGATTGAATTGTCATTATTTTATATCGTTTATCGGTAAACGGTAACGTATCGTACACGTTTTGGCGCGGACCGGGAATACACTGTCGCGGCTGTTACTGCGGTCCCTTGCAGGGCAATATTCGTTGTAGGCCAACTCCAACCGCTATTTTTTTCCCGCGGCATTCCGAATGGTGGCACTGATAGCCGGATTGCGGTTTTTTGGTTCTTGCGTCGCTGGCGCGCGCATGCCGGCGGGTACCTTTGCCGGCAGCTCGACATGTTGTACCCGATCACCCTCGGCACCGATGACCCCTTCAAGGACACTGGACAGCTGGTCGAAGACTTGCCTGCCGAACGCTTGTTCAATATGCTTGTATTGCAATTCGATTAAGGGGGCCATCGCGCCGATGAGCTCGCCTCCTTTTTGTGTCAGCCGAACCAGCACGCGCCGCTGATCTGCTGCCATGCGGCTGCGTTCAATGAGTTCCATTTCTTCCATGCGCGCCAGAATGCCCGCCATGCTGGGGCTGAGAATCTGACATAGGTTACAAATTTCGCGTGGCTCAAGCGGCGCATGCTCAACCAACGCCCGCAGGATTCGCCACTGTTGCTCGGTAAGACCGAAGTGCTTGAGGATAGGCCGAAAGTGAGACATCAGAGACTCCCGGGCTTTCAAGAAAAGCTGGGGCAGGTTGCGGTGTGTGATCCGGTGTGCCAAGTCGTACTCCATGTCGAGTCTTGCGTGGTGATCGAGAGAATTTCGAGTCGTGCCGCTGATACATCTTGACTTGCTAATATATTAGTGATTAACTCGCTAATATGCTAGCAAATTTTTCTGTGCATTCAATCGGGTTTCAATTAGGACATTTGGCATGATTATCAGAGACCGGCCTTCCGGGTTCAAGCTATTCTGGCTTCTGCGCGGATCGGTATTGCCGAGGATCCTGCCCACCCTGATCGTCAACATCGTAATCGCCACTTTGGTCACTATTTCTCATGGCGACCTGTTTGAACTCAAGATCACGCTGACCACGATTCCGTTCACGTTGATCGGGCTGCCGATCGCCATCTTCCTTGGCTTCCGGAACAACGCCGCCTATGACCGTTTCTGGGAAGGGCGCAAATTATGGGGCGGATTGGTTTATAAAAGCCGGAGTTTTTCGCGTCAGTGCCTCAGCTTGATTGACTATCCAGAGCCGGCCGACGCAAGTCACGGCTTGCCAGACGCGCGGGTCCGCATGATCTACCGCGCCGTTGCTTTCGCACATGTCTTGCGGGACTTGCTTCGCGGCAAAGCAACGGCCGCGGAACTGAAGGATCTGCTGTTCCAAGCCGAATTCGAGCAAATGGAAAAGTCCTCCAACAAACCGGCATTTCTGATGTTGAAAATGGGCCTGGACCTGCGGCTGTGTTTGAAGGAAGGCCGGATTGATCCTTGCTTGGCGGCCGCCGTTGATACCACTCTCTCTTCGATGACGGCCGCTGGTGCTTCCTGTGAGCGTATAAAAAATACCCCCATCCCATTTTCCTACACGCTGTTATTGCACCGCACTGCGTACATTTACTGCTTTCTGCTGCCGTTCGGGCTGGTCGACTCGATCGGATTCATGACACCGTTCGTGGTGGCCATCGTGGCCTACACTTTTTTCGGCCTCGATGCACTGGGTGACGAGATTGAAGAACCGTTTGGCCTGGAATCGAATGACCTGCCGTTAGATGCCATCTGCCGCGCCATTGAAATCGACCTGCGCGAGTCGCTGCACGACAAGCATGTGCCGGCTCCGCTCACAGCCATTAATTATTGCCTGACGTAGCGCCGATAAAATTCCATTGCGCTGCTTAACTCGTTGGTCCAGCCGGCCGCCGCACTACCCACATTTTGTAAATAAAGAGGGATTCCAAAAATGCATGACGAGTATCAGGATCGCATCCGCTTACCCCTTTTGAGAGAGCGCGTCACCAGCGCAGCCAAGGCTGCCGAATGGATACGCGACGGCATGACCGTCGGCATGAGCGGCTTCACGCGCGCCGGCGACGCCAAGGTGGTGCCGCTGGCGCTGGCCGAACGGGCGCGCCATGAGCATCTGAAGATCACCTTGATGACGGGCGCCTCGCTTGGCAACGATGTCGACCGGACGCTGACCGAAGCGGGCGTACTGGCGCGTCGCATGCCATTCCAGGCCGATCCGGTACTGCGTGCGGCCATCAATCGGGGCGAGGTAATGTATGTCGATCAACATCTGTCCGAGACTGTCGAAATGCTGCGCACCAGGCAGATCGCGCCGATCGACATCGCCATCATCGAGGCCATCGCCATCACCGACAACGGCGCCATCATCCCCACCACGTCGGTCGGCAACAG
>JANPCW010000721.1:0-2727 GCA_031431155.1 Janthinobacterium sp.
ATGCAGCACCTCAACCCGCGTGGCGCCCGTGTCGTCGCGCTGGAGAAGCCCAGCGAAGTGGAGCGCGGGCAGTGGTACTTCCAGCGTTATGTGCAGCACCTGCCGACGGCCGGCGAGATCGTTTTTTTCGACCGCTCGTGGTACAACCGCGCCGGCGTCGAGCGCGTGTTGAACTTTTGCACGGCCGACGAATACGCCGAATTCATGCGCCAGACGCCCGAATTCGAGCGTACCCTGGCCCGCAGCGGCATCCACCTGATCAAGTTCTGGTTCTCGGTCAGCCGCAAGGAGCAGCGCCGGCGCTTCAAAGAGCGCGAGGTGCACCCGCTCAAGCAGTGGAAACTCTCGCCGATCGACCTTGCGTCGCTCGACAAGTGGGATGATTACACCAAGGCCAAGGAGTCGATGTTCTTCTATACCGATACCGCCGATGCCCCGTGGACGGTGATCAAGTCGGGCTGCAAGAAGCGGGCTCGCCTGAACGCAATCCGCTACATCCTGCACAAGCTGCCCTACAAGGAAAAGGATATCGACCGCATCGGTGCGCTGGATCCGCTGCTGGTGGGCCGAGCCCACGTGGTCTACGAAAGCGGCGAACACAATCGGGGGCCGCTCCTGTAGTGTTGAAATTGTGGGGCGGAAAAGCGGAGCGAACTGCATATGTAATTCGGGCACCGGCAAAATCATTCGCCGCCTTCCGCCAACCAATGCGTGCGATGGACGGCGGATAACGCTTCTCTCATTCGCCCTACGGCATTTTTTTGCCCTGCGCTGGGCCTGTGTGGCTGGCATTCGTACGACACTTTTGCGCCAAGATTGCCTTAATTTAATTTGTCTTTATGTCAGCAACAGTTATGATGGCCCTTTTTACGGTAATTTCTACAGGGCAATCATGAAATCCAATGTTATCCGCACCCCTTTATTGGCAGTCCCATTCGTTTTCTTGATTGGGTGTTCGAGCATGCACCACCAGGCGACACCGCTGCCCGCTGCCGATACCTACGTGACCAATGCCGATGACATTGTCAAAGCCGCCGACTGGAAAAAATTGAAAACCATCACCGTGACGATGGAAGAACACAGCTACGGACCGCAGAACATTACCTTCAAGGTAGGCCAGCCCTACAAGCTGGAACTGAAAAACGTCGGCGACAAGGATCACTACTTTACTTCGCCCGACTTTTTCCGCGCGATCGCCACCCGCAAGGTGATGGTCAACAAGCAGGCTGAAATCAAGGCGCCCTATTTCAAAGCCTTCGAAGTGTTGAAAAAGAATGGTCAGCTCGATGTCTATTTCGTGCCGGTCGTCAAGGGCCAGTACAAAGTGTTTTGCACCATTGACGACCACCGCGAAAAGGGTATGGAAGGAGCGTTGACCATTGAATAAGGTCATTGGCGCGCCATGGCGACGCCGCGCAGTGGCCGCACTGTGCGCATTGTCGGCCGGCGCGGCGCTGGCCGAGGCGCCACCGCAACTGCTGCCGGTAGCCGCTTTGCCGGCCGCAGCGGTGGTCGATGGCAACCTCAAGGAGTGGGGCAAGGATGGCTGGATCAAGATTGCGATCAAGCCGTCGGTGGAGCAGCACGAGCGCGCCAAATTCGGTCTGGAAGGAGAAAGCCAAAACCGTACCGGATCGATCGCGGTGATGCTCAAGGCCGGGGTGGCTCAGGGCCGGTTTTTCCTGGCCGCGCGCTGGCCCGACGACAGCCCCGATACCGACTACAAGGGGTGGGAATGGAGTGGCGCCAAATACGCCGAGGGGAAAAAGCGCGACGACATGTTTGCCGTGCGCTTCCACCTCGATGGCGACTACGATCGCAGCATGCTGTCGGGGAAAAACTACCGCGCCGATGTCTGGCTCTGGTCGGCCGGCCGCACCAATCCCGCCAGCTATGCGGAAGACATGATGCATGTCATCTCCGGCAAGCAAATCGAAAATGCCGCCGAATATGAAACGGCCGATTCCGGCACGGTCTATATCAAGAAAAGCCGTGATGCCGGTAACCCGATGTACAAGATGACGCGCCCGCCCAAGGCCAAGGAAGCCGACAAGCTGGCCTCGTTCGAACCGCTCGCCAACGCCTCGGGCAGCGTGGCCGATGTCGCCGCCAAGGCCGTCTGGAAGGATGGCTATTGGAATCTCGAGTTTGCGCGCAAGCTCGATACCGGCAATCCCGACGATGCCGTATTCAAGGCGGGGAAAAAACTGTTGGGGCAGATCGCCGTATTCAACCACAGTTCGGACGAGCACAAGAGCATTTCCGAACCGCTGCTGTTCGATTTTAGCGCCATCAAATGAAGGGGTGAACTGCGGTCCAGGCTATGCCCGGAAAGCAGTTGGCTTTTCCAAACTGATTCCGAACCGGCATCGAACCGATTCAGTTGTCCGATTTAGGAGACGCTATCGGGCGCGACTTGCGCCAGGATGACGTCTTCCTTTGATGCCGTGGCGACCTGGTTGCGGCCGCCCTGCTTGGCCCGGTACATGGCCTTGTCTGCCGCTTCGACCAGATGCTCCCCATGATCCATCGGAATCTGCGGGTAGGACGCCACCCCAAGGCTGATGGTCACCTTCAGCCCGTCCACACAGGCGTCTTCCACAGCCGAGCGAATCCGCTCCGCAACACGCTGCGCCCCATCGAGGCTCGTATTGGGCAGGATTGCCAGGAATTCCTCACCGCCATAACGGCAGGCGACATCGTAGGTGCGCAGCGCGGCGCCGAAGG
>JANPCW010000722.1:0-2429 GCA_031431155.1 Janthinobacterium sp.
GCAGCATCCGCAACAACTGCCGTGCTGGATTACGCATACCCATCTGGGCACGCATGACATCATTCGCGCCGGGCTCGATCGATCGCCGCTGTTTACCGGTGTGATTGAAGGTATCGGCCCGCGCTATTGCCCGTCGATCGAAGACAAGATTCACCGCTTCGCCGGCAAGGATTCGCATCTGATTTTCCTTGAGCCAGAGGGATTGACCACCAATGAAATCTATCCGAACGGGATCTCGACGAGCTTGCCGTTCGATGTGCAACTGGCACTGGTACGCTCGATGAAGGGAATGGAAAACGCGCACATCCTGCGTCCGGGCTATGCCATCGAGTACGACTACTTCGACCCGCGCGGTCTCAAGACTTCGCTCGAAACGCGCGCGGTGGCGGGGCTGTTCTTCGCCGGCCAGATCAATGGCACCACCGGTTACGAAGAGGCGGCGGCCCAGGGGATGCTTGCGGGATTGAATGCGGCACTGCTGTCGCAGGGGCGCGAAGCCTGGGTGCCGGGCCGTGCCCAGGCTTACCTGGGCGTGCTGGTCGACGATTTGACCACGCAAGGCGTGCAGGAGCCGTACCGCATGTTCACCAGCCGCGCCGAGTATCGGCTTAGCCTGCGCGAGGATAATGCCGACTTGCGCCTGACCGAGATCGGCCGTGAACTCGGTTGCGTCGGGGATGCGCAGTGGGCCGTATTCGAGGAAAAGCGCGAGGCGGTTGCATTGGAAATGGAGCGCCTGCGTTCCACCTGGGTTAACCCGCGCATCCTCGCCGCGGCGGAATCGGAGCGCGTGATCGGGCAGGCGATCGAGCGCGAATACTCGCTGGCCGACTTACTGCGGCGCCCGAATGTCGACTACCAAACCTTGATGAGCATGACTGGCGTCGATGGTCAGGCGCTGGCCGGCCCCGGTATCGACGACAGCGCAGTGCGGGAACAGGTGGAAATCCAGCTCAAATATTCGGGCTATATCGAACGCCAGGCCAAGGAAGTCGAACGCCATGAACAGTTGGAGAACCTGAAGCTGCCTCCAATGTTCAACTACCTTGAGATCACCGCGCTGTCGGTCGAAGTGCGCCAAAAGCTGGACCAGCAGCGTCCGGAAACGTTGGGTCAGGCATCACGAATTTCCGGCGTCACCCCAGCCGCCATCTCGCTGCTATTGGTGCATTTGAAGAAGCGCGGCTATGCCGGACCCGCCGCCGTCAGCGTGGAAGTGGCCCAATGATGCAGCCAGAGCGGGTAGTGTTGGCCCGGATGCTGGCCGATGGCGTGCGTGATCTTGGCCTCGATTTGAGCGATGCACAGCTCGCGCAATTGCTCGATTACCTGGTCCTGCTAGCCAAGTGGAATGCCGTCTATAACCTCACCTCGGTGCGTGATCCGGTGCAGATGGTCACCCATCATCTGCTCGATTCGCTGGCCGCCGTGCCGGCATTCGACAGTGCGGCCAGCGTGCTCGATGTCGGGGCGGGGGGCGGATTGCCGGGGATTGTGCTGGCGATCGCACGTCCCACGATGAAGGTGGCCCTGATCGACACGGTGCACAAAAAAACCGCATTCCTGACGCAAGTGAAAGCGGAACTGGGCCTGTCCAACGTAACGGTGCACACGGCACGGGTCGAACAGTTGAAGGTGCCACATAAGTTCGATGTGATTACCTCGCGTGCCTTTGCCGACCTGTCCGACTTCGTCAATTGGTCGGGCCATCTACTGGCCGAGGGTGGACAATTCATCGCATTGAAAGGCGTGGCGCCACAGGAGGAGCAGGAGCGCCTTCCGGCAGACTGGAAAGTGAGCGAAATCAGGCGTTTACGGGTTCCAGGACTAGAGGTAGAGCGCCATTTAATATTTATTACAAAAAAGTTGTAACGGTATAAATGATATAAATCGTTTATACCGTATGTATTATATAAACGGTTTATTCGATATATACAGTATAAATCATACAAATAATATAAACGATATAAATCGTTAGTTCTGGCGGCCCTTGATATGCCGGAATCGAACGATTCTCACAATAAGAACCATCATGGCAAAAATATTCTGTGTTGCGAATCAAAAAGGCGGGGTAGGTAAGACAACGACCAGCGTCAATCTGTCCGCCGGCCTGGCCATGTTGAACCAGCGCGTCTTGCTGGTCGACCTTGATCCCCAAGGTAACGCGACCATGGGCGCGGGCATCAACAAGGCGGGGCTTGCCGCATCGACTTATGAGGTGCTGCTGGGAGAGTCCGATGTGAATACCGCGCGCCAGCGCTCCGAGAGCGGCCGTTTCGACGTGCTGCCGTCGAACCGCGAGTTGGCGGGGGCCGAAGTCGAGATGGTCGAACTGGACCAGCGCGAGAGCCGCCTCAAAAGTGCGCTGGCCCTGGTCGACGCCGAGTACGACTTCATCCTCATCGATTGCCCGCCCGCGCTTTCGATGC
>JANPCW010000723.1:0-2127 GCA_031431155.1 Janthinobacterium sp.
CGGTAAGTTGTCCTTCATCCCATTAGATCGAACCGGTGCGCAGTTGTTCTATCCATACGTTCACCAAATCCTTCGAATTCGATTACGCTATGCGTTTCTGCCATCCACCGACATTGAATGAAACCTGAACATTTGCAACTATTGCTAACGCGTGAAATGCCGTATGGGAAGTACAAGGGGCGCGTCATCGCCAGTCTGCCCGGCCACTACCTGGGCTGGTTTGCCCGGCAAGGTTTTCCTTCCGGCGAACTGGGCGCACTCATCGAGCTCATGTACGAACTCGACCACAATGACCTCAGACATCTGCTCGATCCACTGCGCAGATAAGTCGCACGCGACCGAGTCACACGCAACCAAGTCGCACGCGACCCCGCCGATTGTGGTTCGCTTCAAATGCTCCCGACACCCGGAAGATGCCGCATCAGCCGCTCCAACAGGCCCGCTTCGCTCATGCGCCGGATCCACCAGCTCAGCGCCGCGCCAGCCTCTCCGGTGCGCCAGGCCAAGTAAAACGTTTCGGCCGGCTTTGGCTCGGCCACCTCTTTTTCCACCAGCCAACCCTGTTTGATCGCCGCGCGCGCGCACGGCTCGGGCAGGAAGCCAAAACCCATGCCGGCCAGCTGGTAGTCGAATTTGGTTTGCATGGAGGGAACGGTCAACGTGTCTTGCCCGAGCAGGATTCCAACGCTGCGCGGCGCCATGTTACGGGCCGAATCGGCCACCACGATGGCACGGTGATGTTGCAGTTGGGCCCGGCCCAATGGCCCTGCAACCTGGGCCAATGGATGACCGGGCGCCACTGCGAACACGAACGCCATGGTGCCGATCGGGTGCGCCACATAACCACCGCCCGCAGGTCCGTCGCCTGCCGCGCCCACCAGCAAGTCGACGCGCCGCTCCAGCAGCGCCTCCCAGGTGCCGGACAAGGCTTCATGCGCCAGTCGCAACCGGGTCTGCTGGGCCACTTCGTAAAATGCATGCACGTCGGGGTTGAGGGCCATCGCCGAAAACATCGCGTCAATCCCGATCGCCAGTTCGGTCTCCCATCCGGACGCCACGCGCCGCACCCGGTGCTCCAGGTCTTGTGCCGCCCTGAGCAGGTAACGGCCTTCCTTCAATAGCTCCAGGCCGGCGCGCGTCAAGTGCACGCGCGGGCCGTTGCGTTCGAACAGCTGCACGCCCAAGTCGTCTTCCAGCTTGCCCACCGAGTAGGAAATCGTGGACGGCACCCGATGCAACTCCTTGCCGGCCGCCGAGAACGAACCGCGCCGGTCAATCGCATCGACGATCTGCAGTGCTTCGAGGCTTAACTTTAACATTCGAAATTTTCGATAATAGGTTGCGATATTTTCCGCTTTTTGATCCCGGAATCAGCGTCTATACTTGCCTTATCGGTACCGCTACGCCAGGATAGGGAAAATGCCCCGAATGCGCTGTCGAAATTATCGCACATCAAATTAGACAAGGAATGGAGAAAACCATGTTACAGATTCGTCGGAGCGAAGAACGCGGGGTTGCCGATCACGGCTGGCTCAATTCACGCCACACATTCTCATTTGCAGACTATCATGACCCGCAGCAAACCGGTTTTGGCCCCTTGCTGGTGATCAATGAAGACCGAGTCGCGCCGGCCCAGGGTTTCGGCACCCACGGCCACCGCGACATGGAGATCATTTCCTATGTGCTCGACGGCGCGCTGGAACACAAGGATAGCCTGGGCACCGGTTCGGTACTGCATTATGGCGACGTGCAGCGCATGAGCGCAGGTACCGGCGTGCGCCATAGCGAGTTCAATCCTTCGCCCAGCGAGAGCGTGCATTTCCTGCAGATCTGGATTGAGCCGAATGTGATGGGCATCGCGCCAAGCTACCAGGAAAAGCATTTTGACCCTTCCTCCAAGCTGGGCCAGTTGCGCCTGATCGCATCCGGCGACGGCCGTGACGGCTCGCTGCTGATCCATCAGGATGCATCGGTCTACGCGACTATCCTGCAGCCGGAACATCACATCGAACATACGCTGGCAGCAGGCCGCACCGCGTACATCCATGTCGTGCGCGGTCAGGTTGTGGCAAACGGCAAGGCGTTGTCCGGTGGCGATGCACTAAAGATCAGTGCCGAAGCCCTGGT
>JANPCW010000724.1:0-3845 GCA_031431155.1 Janthinobacterium sp.
TCGGCGTCGCGCGCCAGCAAGCCCAGCAAGGCCATCAGGCGCTTGCGCGAGGTGCCGTCATTGGGTTTGGCCGATGGCGCCGGATGGAACGGATATTGGCCGCAAAACCAGGAAAACCCAGCCGCGTTGCATTGCGCAAGACGCAAAGCGCTGTCCACATTGTGCGCCAGGTGCGGCCCTGACAGCTGCGGCAACAGGTACGGCGCAGGCGCGGCGACGCTACAGTCGATCGATAGGGTGTGCATGCCGGCAAGCGCCACGCGGCCGGCAGGCAGCGCGCCTTCAATCAGGATGCGGTAGCCCCTGGCCAGCAATTGGCGGCATTGTTCGAGCGCGCCGGCGTCAAGGTAAATGGCTGCTGGCAGGCAAAAAATGATCCGTCCGGGCGCAAGCAAGTCGAGTACCGCTTGGTCCGGCGTGGGCGGCTCGGAGACTGACAGGATGATATCGAGTGGCGCGAGCGCCGCCAGCACACCGGGGTAGTCGAATAGGGCCGCATAACTGTCCATCGCAGCACCCTCTGCAGGCGCCAGCGAGATGTGCAGCGCGACCCATTCGTTGTGGGCGTTGGCAACCGCTTGCAATCGGACCAACGGAAACGCACTAGTTTCGGACACGGACATCATGATCTCGGTGTGGGCAATGCATCCAATGGTAGAGCAAGCATTGACATTAAGCAACCTATTGGCCGATGCTGTGTATCTTTACTACCACC
Source organism: Janthinobacterium sp. (assembly GCA_031431155.1). GTDB lineage: Bacteria > Pseudomonadota > Gammaproteobacteria > Burkholderiales > Burkholderiaceae_D > JANPCW01. The sequence continues at coordinate 716 of JANPCW010000724.1, forward strand.
GCGACTTGGACGCAACACATTAGCGACACGCTAGCGTGGTTTTGATGCACTGCAGCGTATGTCAAGCACGGCGATGATGGCGTGAAAAATGTTTACAGCACGCCGTCGCGTCGCAACTGGGCGATCGCCGCGGCGTCATAACCGAGCTGCTGCAATACTTCATCGCTGTGCTGTCCCAAAGTCGGGCCCAGCCATTGGGTGCGGCCGGGTGTCTCGGACAGCTTGGGGGTGATGGCCGGCAACTTGACCGGCGTCCCATCGGCAAAACGGTGCTGCTCGAACATATCGCGCGCCACGAACTGCGGATCGTCCATCATGTCGCGCACGGAATAGATTTTTCCCGCCGGGACATCGGCCGCCTGCAGCGTCGCCAGCGCGCTCGCGATGGTCTGGGTGGCGCACCAGGCGCCGATGGCCGCGTCGATCTCAGCGCTGCGGGCCACCCGGCCATCGTTGCGCGCCAGTTGCGGATCACCCGCCATGTCGATGCGCCCGATGGCCAGCATCAGGCGCTTGAAAATGGCATCACCGTTGCCGGCGATGACGATATTTTCGGCGTCGCCGGTGGTGTAGGTATTGGATGGCACAATCCCGGGCAAGGCGCCGCCCGTGCGCTCGCGCACCACCCCGGCGTAATCGAATTCGGGCACCAGCGACTCCATCATGTTGAATACGGCTTCGTACAGCGCCACATCGACCATCTGGCCCTGCCCGGTTGCGCGTCCGCCGCCGGCGTCGCGGTGGCGCAGCGCCATCAGCGCGCCGATCACGCCGTGCAGGGCAGCCACCGAGTCGCCAATCGAGATCCCGACCCGCACCGGCGGGCGGTCCGGGTAGCCCGAGACATAGCGCAAGCCGCCCATCGATTCGCCGATCGCACCAAAGCCGGGCTGATCCTTCATCGGACCGGTCTGGCCGAAACCGGACAGGCGCACCATGATGATGGCCGGGTTCTCCGCTTTCAGCTGTTCGTAACCGATGCCCCATTTTTCCAGCACGCCCGGGCGGTAGTTCTCGATGACGATGTCGGCCTCGAGCGCCAGCTGTTTGGCGATCGCCCGGCCGCGCGGGTCTTTCAGGTTCAGCGTGAGGCTTTTCTTGTTGCGCGCCTGGACCGACCACCACAGCGAAGTGCCGTCTTTTAGCACGCGCCAGTGCCGGATCGGGTCGCCGCCCTCGGGCGCCTCGATCTTGATCACGTCGGCGCCGAATTCGGCCAGCATGCGCGCGCAAAACGGGCCGGCGATCAGGGTCCCCAGTTCGAGCACCTTGATGCCCGCCATGGGTCCGGCCGATGGTTTGGTTGCCATCAGTCAGGGCTGCGCCGGTCGAGCATGGCGCGCGCGATGGTGCCGGCATCGACGTATTCGAGCTCGCCGCCGACCGGCACGCCGCGCGCGAGCCGGCTCACCTTCAGGCCGCGCGCCTTGAGCATTTGTTTGATGTAGTGCGCGGTGGCTTCGCCTTCGTTGGTGAAATTGGTGGCGAGCACGACTTCGGCGACGATCCCGTCGCTGGCCCGCGCCACCAGCTTTTCGAGGTAAATGTCTTTCGGGCCGATCCCGTCGAGCGGGGAAAGGCGCCCCATCAAGACGAAGTACAAGCCCTTGTAAGTGAGGGTTTGTTCGATCATCAGCTGATCGGCCGGCGTTTCCACCACGCACAGCAGGCTGGTGTCGCGCGCGCCATCGCGACAGGTGTCGCACACTTCATGCTCGGTGAAGGTATTGCACAGGGCGCAGTGCTGGACCGACTCGACTGCCTGATACAGCGCGCGCGCAAGCATGGCGGCGCCGTCCCGGTCGTGCTGGAGCAGGTGGTACGCCATGCGTTGCGCGGACTTGGGTCCGATGCCCGGCAGGCGGCGCAGCGCTTCCGTGAGCAGATCGAGCGAGCTTGACATGGCCCCTTAGAACGGCATCTTGAAGCCTGCCGGCAATGGCATGCCGGCCGTCAAGCCGCTCATTTTTTCCGCCGACATCGCTTCGGCTTTGCGCACCGCGTCGTTGAAGGCAGCTGCGACCAGGTCTTCCAGCATGTCCTTGTCGTCGGCCAGCAGCGACGGGTCGATCGAGACCCGCTTGACGTCGTTCTTGCAACTCATGACGATCTTTACCAGGCCGGCGCCGGACTGCCCTTCAACTTCGATCAGGGCCAGTTCGTCCTGCGCCTTTTTCATATTGTCCTGCATGGCTTGCGCCTGCTTCATCAAGCCTGCCAATTGGTTTTTCATCATGGTCATATTCTCCGAATTAAATATTTATGGACAAGTTTGGACTGCAAAATTGAATTACAGCATTGATAGATCAGAGTTGAACCGCGGCGGGCCGGATCGAGCCCGGCACGACGGTCGCGCCCAAGTCGCGCTTCACGCTTAGCACGAAGGGATCGTTTTCGATCGTGTGCTCGGCTTGGCGCTGCCGCGCCTCGCGCTCGGTTTGCGCTTGCGCACTGGCGGTGTGCCAGACCGGGCCAAGGTCCGTCTCGACCGTCACTTTGCGTCCGAAACGCTCGCTCAATGCGACGGCTAGCTTGTCAACGTTGCCGCTTGAGCGCAAGGTATCGAACGGCACCCGCAAGCAAAAATTCGTCGCATGCTCGGCGTGCTGGCATTCGATCAGTTCGGTCTGTAGCGCTAGCTGCTGGGCCACGCCCCGTAACGGCAAGCCAGCGGCCAGCGCGGGCCAGTTGCCATCCCACTCAAGGCCGGGGATCGCAACCAGGGCGGCCCGTACCGGCTGGGGCGAGGCAGCCGGCCTGACGGGTGCCGGCGCCTCGTTTGGCACCAGCGCGGCATCGTCGGAAAATTCGGTCACCCAGGATGGGACATCGTCTTCGCTCGCTGTTTCCTGGGGCGATTGCGGTATCGGCGCCAGGATCGGCTGCGCCTCGAGCACTGCCGCTTGCCCGCTTTCCTCCCAAGGCAGTGGCGCTTTTGGCGCGGCGCTGGCTGGCACCGCGCTGGCTGACACTGCGCTCTGAACTGGCTCGGCTCGCGCGGCAGGCTGCGGGCGTGATCCGCCCTGCCCTCGGCTGCCGGCGCGCGCAGCTTCCAGCGCTGCGGTGCGCGCTGAACTGACCTCAGCAGGGCGTGCAGGCAATGTCGCCGGGGCTGCCAGCGGCGCGGCTC
>JANPCW010000725.1:0-2864 GCA_031431155.1 Janthinobacterium sp.
CGTTTAAACAAGGGAACTACGAAGGCGGCGTAATTGGCGGCATTGAAGCGGTAACGCGGAATTTAGTAAAAACGTTTCCCGCTAACGGCGATGTGCGCAATGAATTGGCGGACAAAGTGGTGGTACTGTAGCGCGGCCAGGCTTTTCATGCTGATGCATCGCGTCTTGCGTCTTATTAAAACGAGGTTGGCGCATCCTCGAAAAAATGCACTTGGCGCTCGACCTAGCCATTTCGTATCGGTCGATAACATCGAATCAGGAAAACATCATGATCGCGATTGTTTCACAGGGAAGCACCCTTGGTTTACCGCCAGCATTAAGAGCTGCCCAAGAGGCCATCCATCTTCCAGAGGTCCAGGAGATGCTGCGCCGACTCTCCGAATTCAAACTCGGCATCTTCATGCCGCACATGCACGACGAACGCACGGGTCAATTCCAAGCGATTCCCGATGAAGTCACGCAGGTGGAAGCCGGGCTGGAAGTGTCCTTTCAATCCAGCCAAGACATTGCCAGCCAGACCACCCGCTTTCTCCCTGTCGGATGGTGTTGGCGTGCTGGTGCATTGACTGCTTCGGCAGTGTGCGAAATGGTCGGCGACGGAACACCTGGCGATACAGAGGACAGCCCGAAACATAAGATGCTTAAAGTTAGTTAGTGTCGCGCAGCATGCCTTGGCGTGCGCTTGCATCGCCCGCCAAGCTAAACGCCAGTCAATGTGCAATAAATGAACACGCATTACCTCAACTTTAGTAAAAGGAATAGCACCATGCAAACTGAAACTTTGAAAGTAACGGGTATGACTTGCGGGGGCTGCAGCAGCAAGGTCACCAAGGCGCTGAAAGCGCTATCCGGGGTCAGTGACGTTGATGTATCGCTTGCCACCGGCAAGGCCACAGTGCAATTCGACGAGCAAAAAACCTCACCCGATCAATTGAAGTCGGCGGTGAAAGACGCGGGTTATGGCGTGGATCTGGCCAACGCCACGCACAGTCATCAATCCAAGGGTGGCTGCTGCAGCTAACGCATCTGCCCCGATGCGATAGCGATCGATGAAATCGCCGATCGCCATCTTAATTTAGGAGAGAAATCATGGAATGGATTGCTCAAAACTGGGTCTGGGTCCTGTTTGCTGTCGGGATGGTCGCGATGCATCTATTCGGCCACGGCGGGCATGGCGGGCATGGCGGACATGGTGGCCATCGTGGAGCAGGCGATGGGCCGAATGACGCCAAGCCTGCGAGCAACGACAGTAGGCGAACCACTTCGGAACAAGGGCCGGGTCATCGCCATTGATGCGTTCGTTATTGGGTTTTAAATAGGGGGTGACGCAATGCTGAATATAAAAGTCGTGACGTGGTCTTTGGCGATCTGGACCGCGTTTTCATTCGTGTTTTGTGTCGTCTTCGGTCTGCTGACGCCATCGAGCGGGCACATGACCGCGTTTCTTGAGCAAATACTGCCGGGATTCGAATGGCTCACTTGGCGCGGCTTTCTGGCTGGGCTGATTCAGAGTTTTCTGTATGGTGCCTACGCGGGTCTGGTCTACGTCCCCATTTACAATTTTATGCATCGCAAATGGGTCAGGAAAATTCCGTGAGCAAAAAATCCCACGCTACGGAATCGAGTGCAGACGCTTCGTCGATCTCGAACAAGAACTACAAGGACAATCTGCACACGCTCCAGGTCGAACTAGTCAAGCTGCAGCGGCATTTCATCCAATGCGAAGACAAGATACTCATCATTTTCGAAGGCCGGGATGGGTCCGGGAAAGATGGCACGATCAAGCGCATCGTCCAGCATCTGAGTCCGCGCGAAACGCGCGTTGTCGCTCTGGGCAAACCTTCGGACCGCGACCGCACTTCCTGGTACTTCCAGCGTTATGCGCCTTATTTGCCGGCAGCCCAGGAACTAGTGCTGTTTAACCGCAGTTGGTATAACCGTGCTGGCGTGGAGCGGGTAATGGGTTTTTGCACCGAAGATGAATATGAAGAGTTCATGGGCTCGGTTTCAAATTTCGAGAACATGCTGGTGCGCTCGGGCGTGAAGCTCTTCAAATACTATCTCGACATCAGCAAGTCGGAGCAGACGCGGCGCCTGAAGGACCGGAAAACGGATCCGCTCAAGAAATGGAAAGTCAGTCCGATCGACGACCAGGCAATCAAGCAATGGAAGGCTTACAGTCTGGCCCGTAACGAGATGCTGGCGCGCACGCATAACCCGGTAGCGCCGTGGACACTGGTGCGCGCCGACGACAAGCATGTGGCACGAATTAACGTGATCAAGGATTTGCTCGGTCGGCTACATTACGCCGACAAGGATGAGAAGCTGGTCCATCCGGACCCGCAAATTGTATTTCCATACGATATCTCAAATCTCGAAAACGGTCAGCTTGCCAAGTGAGCAGTGATGCAGCAAGACATTTTGAATTGAATACCATTGAATACCATAGAGGAGTTGATATGAAAACCAGCATTATTGAAGTGTCCGACATGTTATCGGTATTGACCGTGGAAGACGTGGAAAAGCGGTTTTGCGAAGTGCCGGGAGTCGGCAGCGCGACGGTCAATTTCGCCGCCGGAAACGCGACCGTACGCTACGATGAAACCCTGCTGGAAGTCGCCGATATCAAGGTACTCGTGCATCAACGCGGTCAGCAGTCTGCAGACGATTCCCCGCCCAACAATGAGAGCGTGGACAAGCCGGTCCATAAGCATGGTGTAGACCCCATGCCGCAAGCCAAACCGGCTTCGGCTCCGGCTCCAGCTCCAATGCACGCGCCAGCTGCCCCGAAAACTGCGATGCCGCCCGCTCCCGCTCCCGCAGTCGAAGCAGGAGAGGTCAAACCGGCGCCGGGCGCGCCGCCG
>JANPCW010000726.1:0-5326 GCA_031431155.1 Janthinobacterium sp.
AGGTGGAGTTGACTAGCAGTTACCTGCGGATCCCGGCGCGACAGGGCAAAAATAATCAAGGCAAAAACTCGTTTTGCCCCAAGTTTGCCCCAAGTTCCTATTCTTACACACTCATCTATTGATAAGTCATTGAATATAAAGATAAAATCATGGTGGGAAGTGCAAGTTTCGAACTTGCGACCCTCGCAGTGTGAGTGCGATGCTCTACCCCTGAGCTAACCTCCCGAAGCGGGGCGTATTATCGCACAGGATTGGCAACAATAGGAAAAGCTTGCGCGTACCCGTGCATTCTTACTCCTGCGCGGAGTAATGACGCCAGACGCAACTCCCTTTAACCGCCTTGTCGAGCGCCGCCAGCGTGGCATCGTGCACAGCCAATTCATCGGCACTTGCCGGCAAAAACATGACGGCGGCGAGTGCAATCGGCTCAGCACTCTCGCTTGCGGTCGATTGTTCGACGTCAAGTTCCATGCTCAAGCTGTTTTGCCCGCGCGTCATCGACAGGTAGACATCGGCCAACAGCTCAGCATCGAGCAGCGCCCCATGCAGCTTGCGATGCGAATTGGATACCCCGTAGCGGTCGCACAGCGCATCGAGCGAATTGCGCTTGCCAGGGTGCATTTCTTTGGCGTGCACCAAGGTGTCAATCACAGTGCCTACATGATCACTGAAGCTGGGCAAGTTAAGGCGCTTGAACTCGGCATTGAGGAAGCCCAGATCGAACGGGGCGTTGTGAATGATCACTTCGGCACCGGCAACGTAGTCGCGCAGTTCGGCCACGATCTCGGAAAACCTGGGTTTGTCGCTGAGAAACTCGGAGGTCAAGCCGTGGACGGCAAGTGCGCCCTCTTCCGAATCGCGCTCGGGATTGACGTAGCAATGGAAATTATTGCCGGTCAACATGCGATTCTTCAGTTCTACGCAGCCCACTTCGATGATACGGTCGCCCGTTCTGGGATTAAGTCCGGTGGTTTCTGTATCGAGAACGATTTGGCGCATAAGCAGGCTGAGCAGACTGGAAAATAACGGATCGCATAGTATAACAAACGATCCGACCAGGCAGACTTATCGGCGCACCGTTTCAACGCCGCGATTGGCCAGGACGTCGGCCCGTTCGTTGCCAACGTGACCGGAATGGCCCCTGACCCAGCGCCATTGCACTTGGTGCACCGCCTGCGCCTTATCGAGCGCCTGCCACAAGTCGACATTCTTGACGGGCGCGCGGGCCGCCGTTTTCCAGCCGCGCGCTTTCCAGCCATGGATCCATTCGGTGATCCCTTTTTGCACGTATTGGCTGTCGGTATGCAGGACCACGTCGCACGGGCGCTTGAGCGCGTTCAATGCTTCGATCACGGCCATCAATTCCATCCGGTTGTTAGTGGTGTTCAATTCGCCGCCAAACAATTCTTTCTCGTGCCCGTCAACCACCAGCAAAGCACCCCAGCCGCCGGTTCCCGGGTTGCCCTTGCATGCACCGTCGGTAAAAATTTCGATTTTTTCCATCTTGTTATTTTCGCCCTTGATTGGTAGCCGGTACGCCCGCAGGGGCACTGGCCGAGTTTTTTTTCCATGCCGGACCGATCAGCTTCATCGCGTTGACCCGCTTGATCGCATGCACCATGTACACGGCGCCAAGGTAAGGCCACCAGCGTTCGCCAGCGGTCTCCATGAAGGCAAACCGCGTGAGCCATTGCTCGGTCCGAAACGGGGGCGCGTAGCAGCCGAAGTGGCTGCGAGTGACACCCATGTTTAACAATTTTAACCAGTCTTTGATCCGTGGCATAGCGATGAACTCGCCCGCCACAGGTAGAAATTGCCTTTGACTGATCCTGCCAAGTGCCTGGCGCGCGCCCCATAGGCTGGCAGGGTTGAATCCGCAAATGATCAGTTGCCCCTCTGGAATGAGGACGCGCTCGACTTCGCGCAGCACCTGGTGCGGCTCGGACGCAAACTCCAGCACATGTGGCAGCACCACCAGGTCCAGGCTCTGCGAGGCGAACGGCAGGTCGGCGAAGTCGAGTGCCACCACGACCGGTTTGGCGCCGGGACGGCTTGGTGTTAGCAAGCGGGTATCGGCCAGCCACCGGTTAGGCATCCGGTTCGCCGCCAACGCATCGATTTGCGGCAGGCCGATCTGCACCGCGTTGAACCCGAAAATATCGGCGGTCAAACGGTCCAAACTGGCCTGCTCCCATGCCCGCACGTAGCCCCCGACCGGCGTTTGCAGCCAGCTGTCAAGCGCTATAATGGATTTTTCGGATGCCGCACTATCCATGCCGACCTTTTTGCTGGAACCCCATGATTAACTCCACGAAACGCGCCCTTACCGTCCTGGCCATCCCGGCGTTCAACGACAACTACTTGTGGCTGATCCACAATGGCGTGCATGCCGCCGTGGTCGATCCGGGCGATGCCGCGCCGATATTTGCCGCACTGGCAACGCATGAACTGGTACTGTCCGCTATTCTACTCACCCACCACCATGCAGACCATATCGGCGGCGTACCTGCATTATTACAGCATACGCGCGTGCCTGTGTTCGGCCCACACAATGCTGCGATCACGGCAATCACGCAGCCGCTCGGCGAAGGCGACCAGATCGATGTACCCGGCCTGGATCTGCAGTTTTCCGTGCTGGACGTGCCCGGCCATACCAGCGACCATATCGCCTATGTGCGCCAGTTGCCGCAAGGCAGCGCCCCAGGCGCGCGCTGGCTATTTTGCGGCGACACGCTGTTTGCCGGCGGTTGCGGTCGTTTATTTGAGGGCACCCCGGCGCAGATGACATCGTCGCTGGGCAAGCTGGCGGCCTTGCCGGAGGACACCAAGGTTTTCTGCGCCCATGAATACACTTTGGCAAACTTACGCTTCGCGCGCGAAGTGGAGCCCGATAATGCCGCGTTGCAGGAGCGCATCGCTATCGAGCATGCCAAACGAGAGCGTGGCATACCGACCGTTCCATCGACCATCGGCCTGGAGAAATTGACAAACCCTTTCCTTCGCTACCGGGAGCCGGCCATCGCACGCCGTCTGCTGGCAGCCGGGAAACTGGCGCCTGGCGCCGCGCCAGTGGCGACCTTTGCCGCATTGCGCGCGTGGAAAAACACCTTCTAAACGGCTTTAATCGACGCGAGGGAATACCGAGATGCTCATCAAGTACCCTGTGACGTTTTACTTCGACCCGATCAGCCCGTATGTGTGGCTCGCTGGCAAGCAGATTGCAAGACTGGAAGCGGCCGGATGCGCGTTCGATTTCCAGCCGGTCCTGTTCGCCGGGCTGCTCAATGCGCACGGCCAAAAAGGGCCGGCCGAAATTGCCGCAAAGCGCATCTACACGTTTCGCGACGTCATGCGCCAGGCAAGCCGGCAGGGTTTGCGCTTCACCGGTCCGCCAGGGCATCCGTTCAACCCGCTGCAGGCGCTGCGCATGTGCCTCGCGCTCGACCAGCGAACTGCGCGCCAGCGTTTTGCGCTAGCGCTGTTCGATGCTTGTTGGGAACGGGGCGACGATTTGTCCGATCCGGCAGTGCTGATCCGGATTGCGGCCGAGTGCGAGCTCGATGGGCACGCCATGGCAGAGCTGGCACAGCAGCCCGATCTCAAGCGCCGGCTGGTGCAAGCGACCGAACAGGCCGTGACGGCGGGCGTGTTCGGCGTGCCTACTTTTCAGCTTGGCAGCGAGCTGGTGTGGGGCAGCGACCGGATCGACACAATCCTGTGGCAGCTGGACGGTAAGCGAATCGACGAAAAGGCAATCCAAGAGTTCCTGAGCCGCCCGGCATCGGCGCACCGCAAGGTCACATAACTGCCAGTGTGCAAAGATGCCGCACTGGCTGGCGCCGACCCATTAACCAACCTCGATCAAATCTCTTCGTACAACGGCAAGGTCAGGAATTCGGCAAACGAGTCCGAGGTCGACATCTGCTCGAAGATCTGGGCGGCGCGCACATAACTTGGGTTCTCGCCATTCGGCGCCGCCTGTTTGACCTTGGCCAATTCCTCTGGAATCATGGTGCGCACCATCTCGGCCGTGACCTTGCGCCCGTCTTCCAGAACACCCTTGTCGGAGCGGATCCATTGCCACACTTGCGAACGGCTGATCTCGGCGGTGGCCGCGTCTTCCATCAAATTGTGGATCGGCACGCAGCCATTGCCCGAGAGCCAGCTGCCCAGGTAATGAATTCCGACGTTGATGTTGTAGCGTAAACCGGCCTCGGTGATTGGCGCTTCCGGCTGGAAGTTGAGCAAGTCGGCAACCGACACGTCCACATCCGGACGCTGCTTGCCGATCTGGTTCGGCTTGTCGCCCAGTACTTTCTTGAACTCGGCCATCGACAGTTCTACCAGGCCCGGATGGGCGACCCAGCCGCCGTCGTAGCCGTCGGTTGCATCGCGCGCCTTGTCGGTGCGCACGCCAGCCATCGCGATGTCGTTCTTTTCCGGATCGTTCTTGATCGGGATCAGAGCCGCCATTCCGCCGATCGCAGGCGCGCCGCGCTTGTGGCACGTTTTCAGCAGCAGCAGAGCGTAGGCGCGCATGAACGGCGCCGTCATCGTCACTTTGGCGCGGTCGGCCAGGCAGAAGTCTTTGTCGAGCTTGAACTTCTTGATGCACGAAAAGATGTAGTCCCAGCGGCCCGCGTTCAGGCCTGCGCTATGCTCTTTCAGTTCATACAGGATTTCGTCCATTTCAAACGCGGCCAGGATGGTCTCGATCAGCACGGTGGCCTTGATCGTGCCTTGTGGCAAGCCCAGTTCGTTCTGGGTCATGACGAACACATCATTCCACAGGCGGGCTTCCAGGTGCGATTCCATTTTTGGCAGGTAAAAATACGGGCCAGCGCCGCGTGCCAGCAGCTCCTTGGCGTTGTGGAACATGAACAGGGCAAAGTCGACCAGGCCGCCCGATACGCGTTTACCGTCGACCAGCACGTGTTTTTCATCGAGGTGCCAACCGCGCGGGCGCACCACCAGAGTGGCGATCTTGTCGTTGAGTTTGTAGAGCTTGCCGTTTTGCTCCATCGAAATGGTGCGGCGCACGGCATCGACCATGTTGATCTGGCCGGTAATCTGGTTGTCCCAGTTCGGTGTATTCGAGTCCTCGAAGTCGGTCATGTAGCTGTCGGCGCCCGAATTGAAGGCATTGATGACCATCTTGCGCTCGACCGGGCCAGTGATTTCGACCCGGCGGCATTCCAGTGCCGGCGGGATCGGCGCGATCTTCCAGTCGCCGGCGCGAATATGGGCCGTTTCCGGCAGGAAGTCCGGGCGCTCTCCGGCATCGATCCGGCGCGCGCGCTCGGTGCGCGCGCCCAGCAATTGCTGG
>JANPCW010000727.1:0-4398 GCA_031431155.1 Janthinobacterium sp.
AAACATGGCGTGGCGGCGGAGCGTATCGGCCGGCTCGACGCGAAAACGCGGGCCCAGGCCAGCGTCGACCCGCGCTCGATCGCGCTCTCGTACGGCAGCCGCCAGATCCTGGAGCAGGTGAACGCTTGGCCGGTCCCGGCCACGTCGATCCATCAGATTCACGTGTCGCGCCGCGGCCGGTTCGGGCGCAGCGTGATCGATCGCAGCGAACACGATTTGCCGGCACTGGGCTACGTCGCGCGCTATGGCGACCTGGTGAACGCGCTGGGCGCCGTGTGCGAACGGGCCGCGCTCCCGATGCTGCGTTCGACCCGGGTCGTGGCCAGCGTGGAACACGAGGACGCGGTCAGCCTGCAGCTGGAAGACCAGTCCGGCAACCGGCGTGAATTGCGCGCAGCCATTGTGGTGCAAGCCGAAGGCGGCCTTTTCAGCGACCAGGAATCGAAACTCGTGCGGCGCGACTACCAGCAGAGCGCGATCATCGCGCGCGTTGCTACCAGCGCGCCGATCGCGCACCGTGCGTTTGAACGCTTCACCGACGAAGGCCCGCTGGCGTTGCTGCCGCAGGACGGCGCCGATGGTCAGCACTATGCGCTGGTCTGGTGCGTCAAGCCAGACACCGCGCAAACGCTGTTGGCGCTGGACGATGCCGCGTTCCTGGTGCGGCTGGGGCAGGCCTTCGGTGGACGGCTCGGGCGCTTTTGCAGCGCCACGCCCAGGATGGCGTACCCGCTTGGCTTGAACGCCGACCCGCGCGGCAGCCGCCACACGGTGGCCATCGGCAACGCGGCCCAGACCCTGCATCCGGTCGCCGGCCAGGGCTTGAACCTGGGCCTGCGCGACGCGGCGGTGTTGGCCCGATTGCTGGCGCAAGATGCCACGCCCGACACGCTGAAAAAATTCATCGGCGTGCGCCAGCAAGACCGCAATTTGACGGTGCGCCTGACCGATACGATGGCGCGCATATTTGCCGGCACGGGGCCGGGCCAGGCCTTGCTGGGGATCTCGCTGGGCCTGATCGACACCGTCAACCCGGCCCGCCATGCGCTGGCCGAACTGATGCTGTACGGCCGGCGCTAGCGGAAGCTGAAATATGCGTTTCCTGCAACCGCTTTACCGGCTTGGCGTCATCATGATCGGCGTGGCCGTGCTGCTCCAGCCATCGCGCGCGCACGCAAACGATGCAACGACAGTACGGATCGGTGTACTTGCTTATAGAGGCGCCGAGGCGGTACAGGAGGACTGGTCCTACCTCACCACTTGGCTGGCCACCACCATTCCCGGCCACGACTTCATTCTGCTCGACTTCGACCAGGCCGGACTCACGCGTGCGGTCAATCAAGGCAGTGTCGATTTTGTCATCACCAACAGCGGCCACTATGTTTCGCTCGAAGACAGCGACGGCGCCAGCCGGATCGCGACCATCGTCTCGCCGCTGGCCATGTCGCCACGCCAATCGATCGGATCGGCCATCGTGGTGCGCGCCGATGCGCCATTACGCACCCTGTCCGATTTGGCGGGCAGGCATGTGCTGGCGGTCGCGCCCGATGCGTTCGGCGGCTACCAGATCGCGGCACGCGAAATGCTGGAAGCCGGGGTCGATCCCGAGCATGATCTGGCCAAGCTGCAGTTTACGGGCTTCCCGATTCAAAAAATCGTGCATGCGGTGCGTGCCGGGCGCGCCGACGCCGGCATCATCCGGACCTGCGTGCTCGAGCAGATGATCGGCAGCGGCGAACTGGGCGCGCGCGAGTTGCGCGTGCTGGCGCCGGTCGCCACCAAGGGTTTCCAATGCCAGACTTCGTCACGCCTGTACCCGGACTGGCCGATTGCCGCATTGCGCCATACCCCGGCCGAGCTGTCCAAGCAAGTGGCGATCGCCTTGTTGCGCATGCCACGCACGAAGGATGGCTATAGCTGGACCGTGCCGGCCGACTATCAGCTGGTCGACCAGCTGTTCCGCGAACTGAAAGTGGGGCCGCATGCCCATTTGCGGCTGTCGACCCTGGAAGGCATGCTGCGGCTCTACTGGGGCTGGCTGCTGCTGATGCTTGCTTTCCTGGTGGTGTGGGCGGTGCATACGGTGCGGGTTGAATACCTGGTCGGTCGGCGCACCCGTGAGCTGACCGCCGCGCAGGAGCAACAACGCCTGATGGCCGAGGAGGCGCGTTTGCGTCAAGCCACACTCGACCATACCGCGCGGCTGGCGATCCTCGGCGAAATGGCAAGCGCGATCGCGCACGAGCTCAATCAGCCGCTGGCGGCGATCGCCAATTTTGCACGCGGCATGGCGCGCCGCATTGCAGCGGGCCGCCTGGACACGGCGCCCCTGCTAGATGGCACCAACGAAATCGTCACCCAAAGCGAGCGCGCCGCAAGCATCATTCGCAACATCCGCGCGTTCGCGCAGAAAACGGCATCCGAACAGCGCTCGGTCGACCTGATCGCCGTGCTGGACCAGGCCATCGCCCTGTTTACCGGTACCCAGCCAGAGGCGCGGGTTATTTGGCAGCCCGCGAAGGCGGCGACAGCGGCAGCGCAACCGGCCACGGTCATGGCTGACCCATTGCAAATCCAGCAGGTCATGCTCAATCTTCTGAAAAACGCGCTCGATGCGCAGCACAGCGCGGGACGTGCACACGAACCGATCGAGGTGCAGTTCCGGGCGCAGGCCGATACCTATATCATCACCGTGCGCGACTGCGGTTGCGGACTCAAGCCCGAACAATTCGCACACCTGTTTGAACCGTTCTTCACCACCAAACCCGAAGGCCTCGGCCTGGGCCTGTCGCTCAGCAAAGGCATGATCGAATCGCTTGGCGGCACCCTGTCGGCAGTGGCGAATGACGATGATCGGGGGCTGGCGGTATGGTTCAGCCTGCCAAAGGAAAAATTAACGGAATCCCTATGAACGAGCGCAATGCGGTACTGTTTGTCGTCGACGATGACGCGGCCATGCGCCGCTCGCTGGCCTATCTGTTCGATTCGGCCGGATGGCGTGTCGCCGCTTTCGAGTCGGCGCAAGACTTTCTCGACCGTTACGACGGGCATGTGCCGGGCTGCCTGATCCTGGACGTGCGCATGCCGCTGATGAGCGGATTGGGATTGCAGCAAGCCCTCAGGGAGCGTGGCAACGACTTGCCCATCATTTTTTTGACCGGCCACGGCGATCTGGCGATGGCGGTGCAGGCGATGAAAACCGGTGCCTGCGATTTTCTCGAAAAACCGTGCAAGGACCAGGTGTTGCTCGACGCCGTGACGCGCGCCGTGCAGCGCAGCATCGAGGACGGCCGGATCAACGCGCAGACCCGCACGGCACAAACCGCGCTGGCAACCTTGACCGCGCGCGAGCGCGAGGTGGCCGAGTTGATGGCAGCCGGCAAACCGAACAAAGTCATTGCCCGCGAGCTCGCGATCAGCGACAAGACGGTCCAGGTGCACCGCCACAATACAATGGAAAAACTCGGTGTGCATTCGGCAGCGGAAATTACCCATCTATTGATAGAGGCAAAGGGCCCTGGCGCGCGTTAGCGATCAATTCCGGCGAACCTTACCCTCCTTATCCTTTCCTCAGGCCGAGTCGCTGCCAAAAAAAATGCCATCGTCTACCATAAAATCCGATGCCTGTATATTGGCTATTTCGTGTAGCCGACCGCAACAAACATCCAATATCTTGATTCCGCCTTCTCTCCTATGATGCAAATGGGTCATTAGACTTCTCTTGCAGCAAGGCCCGACCGGCGTTGGAAAACATCATGGGACAGCAGCGACAGCCGTCGCCAGCCCGGAATACTTCAAAAAAGGAATGTGCGATGAAGAACTCACGGTTACCCCTGCTTCCCGCGGTTGTACTTACAGGCGTACTGACCGGCATTTTCAGCCTGGCCCATGCGAATGATAGCGACTCCGCCACCAATCCGAGCCAGTTCAATACGTTCTATGCGCCGGCCTACCGACTCCCCGATGCGGCCGGGATGTCCTCGTCGGCAGCGAGCGGCAAGGAACTGGTTCATTCGACGTACAAATATCTGGGCGCCGAAAGCAGTTTCCGCGCCCCCAACGGGCGGCCCTACGTGGGCAACAAACTCGCTTGTACCAATTGCCACTTGGCCGATGGCACCCAACCGAATGCCTCGCCGTTCGTCGTGGTCGCGCAAAAGTACGCGCCGCCCGGAATTTTCAACTCGCGCTCCAATACGATGCTCGACGTCCCGAACCGGATCAACAGCTGCGTGGAACGTTCGCTGGCCGGAGAAGCGCTCCCCCGCGATAGCCAGTGGATGAAAGACATCGTCGCGTATATGGACTTTCTCGCCACCGGCCTGCAGCCCGGCTATACCTTTAAACAAGTACCGGGGCAGGAATACCCGAAAATGGCCATGTTGTCGCGCGCCGCAA
>JANPCW010000728.1:0-1555 GCA_031431155.1 Janthinobacterium sp.
CATTACCAACCACATCGCATTCGCGAAGACGGCCGGCAGCACCCGCGCCTACGTCACGATCGGCGGCGAGAATGTGGTCAAGGTGTACAGCACCGACGACACGCCCAAACTGATGGCGACGATTCCGACGGGCGCCCTGCCCCACGGCATCTGGGCCTCGGACGACGGCAGCCGGATTTACGTCGGACTCGAGAACGGCGATGCGGTCGACGTGATCGACAGCAGCACCAACAAGTCCGTCGCACGGGTACCGGTGGGCCAGGCCCCGCAGGCGCTCGTGTATGTGTCGAAGGCGGTGCCGGAAGGCGATGGCACGGCCAACCTGACAGCGCGCGCCAATAGCGAACCGATCAACATTGCGCTCAAACCGGCTGCCGGTGACGCCAAGGGCTTCATCGTATCGCGCAATCTCGGCTTGGTCGATGCGCTGGAAGTGTCGCTCTTCAAACTGAAGCCGCAAACGGTCTACCGCGTCTATATCAGAGGCCGAAAAACACCGGTCGCCAGTTTCAAGACTGATCCAAAGGGTGGTGCCAGCGGCACTGCCATCGGCCCCCTGCGGGAAGTGTCGAACACGCTATCGGCAAAGACGGCGACTCCGAGCAGGATCATTGTCATGGAAGGCGATGCGCCTGCATCTGCAAGCAAGGCAGTTCTAGTCAGTTCAATATAGGCAAAATTGAGCGGTGTGGCTCCCATTTATGACACGCCGCTTGCCTCTGTCCGCACAGGATCCGCAGGCCAAGCTAAACCAACATGAACAACAACAACAACAACAACAACAACAACAACACGGCTACGGCGCCATGGCCTAATATATTTCCATTGAGCAATATATATTCCATCCGAAACGGCACATTGATTGGCAGCATGGTAATATTTGCTAAGATACCCCGCCATTAAGAAGACGCGAATGCCCGAGGCGCTCAGTCAGGCATTTTCTAGTTCCCTGGGGTCAAGCAGATCTTCCCTGTAAGGGACAATGGCGCCTTGACCTGCGCCGGACGCCATTTATTAGCGATCGAATCGCCGCCATGATTGAAACACTCGACCCAACTATTGTCTCGCGCCTGATCGACGCATCGCCCGACGCGGTGCTGATCATCGATGAGCAGTCCCGGATCCGCTATCTGAACCCGGCGATGCAGGCGTTATCGGGCTACGCGCCTGGCCAATTGCTGGGTCGTCCGCTTGGCGCCCTGCTGCCCGAGGCGCCGGCGCTCCACCATGACAGCCACATGCGCAACTACCTCAACAGCGGCAAGCCATCAAGCGTGCTGGGGTTGGTGCGTGAATTTGCGATCCGCCACCGTACCGGCGAGATGATTCCGATCGAGCTCAAAGCGCTCGACCTGGGCGTTGCCGACGGCAGTCGGATCTTTGGTTCCTTCATGACCGATCTGCGCCCGCGCAAGAAGATGGAAGCCGGGCACGCGGCCCTGGTTGCGCAACTCGCGCAACAGGCACTGAGCGACGCCCTTACCGGCCTGCCAAACCGGCGTGCGTTTGAAGCGGAAGCGGCTCGGATGATGGCGCGCGCCCAGCGCAGCGGCGG
>JANPCW010000729.1:0-3143 GCA_031431155.1 Janthinobacterium sp.
AAAATCCGGCGTAAACCGTTTCGATAATCCGCCCTACAGCCCGCAAAGATGCGTTACATGTCAAGCACTGCGCTAGGCGTGCGTTACTTCTTGGGCGTGATGCTGGCATCTTCAATCAGCAAGGGGTACTTATAGCCGCTACCGAAGTCACGATTCAATACGACCAAGCCGGAAATCGTGACCTGATCACCGACGCTGGCGGTTTGCTTGCTGGTGACGATCAGGTTGTTGGTGTTGGCGTCGCCCGTACCATCCTGCACATGCACGAAGTTGCGCCCCATGATGCCATTATTGACCTTCACCACTTTGCCCTGGGCGCTGATCGTTTTGCCGACCAGGGTCGCATTGTTCTGGTTGATGGCGGCGACGGTCTGTACTTTGGCTTCTGCGGCCGATGCGCTCAATGATGCCAGCCCCAAGGTGCCGATAAGCCCGGCGAGCGCGATCGATAAAATCTTCATGAATACTCCTGTTGGTGGATAAATTAAATGTAGGCTGGACAGTGGCTGCTGCCAGCGTGACCGGGGGCAGTGTAACGCAATCAGGGCGTACCACCTCGCACCGGACCAGGCTCAGAACCAATGCATGAGCACGCCATCGCACATGGGCCTTGATTCTGCACGGCCCCTTGTGCCTCCACTCGATCAGCCCTGTCCCTGAAAGTGTTCCGCAAGCACGTCGAGCATCGTTATGTCCGGCACGCTGCCAAGCAACGACAGGGCGTGCTTGGCCAACTCCCGCGGCACATGCCCGGTCAGGTGGCTGAAGCGGCCGCCATTGTCGGGAAAGACATCGAAGATCCCATAGTTGCCAGGCTCAAGCCGAATCGCAAACCAGGCCGTCGTCTTTGCTTCCTCAAGCACCAAGGGATGGGCCTCGCGCAGAAATTGCTCGACCTCCTGATCGTGGCCTGACTTCGCCTTGAAGGTCAGAAGCAACCCCTTGGTGTCAGCCGTGGAAACGGGCGTTGCGGGGAGCTTGTCGGACAGCACATCGACGCTCTCGATCCGCGGCGGATGCACGAACAGCTCATTGGCTTTCGCCATGAGCGCCGCAGCAACGGATCCCGACAGATGGGCATCCCGGCCGGCGTCGTCCGGAAAAACGTCAAAGATGCCGTACTCTGACCTTCCGAAGCGAATCGCAAACCATGCGGTCGTGGCAGGCTCCTGCGCCACCAGCGGCAAGGCCGATTGAAGAAAGTTTTCTACTGCTGCGTCCATCCCGGGTTTGGCTTCAAGACGGACCAGTAAAGCTCGGCTGACCATTTCACACCTCCGCAGTCAACGATCCGGCCACTTGCCGGCAGTTGCTCGTCAATAGCGCGAACACCAACTGTTAGCGCTTGGCGAACCATGGAAATTTTCCCTACCTGTAGATATAGAGTCGCACAATCGCTACTGGTTCCACCTTCTCCCGAGACCGGCAGTTTTCGAACGGCGGAGCCGTTGCAGCAGTCATTTCTCGGGCATCGGTTGGTAGTAGGCGCCCACTTTCATGCTGTAAACTTGCAAGTCCTTCAATCTCGATGCATGCGACGGGTGGGTGCTCCAAAATTGTGGCGGCTGTCGAGCCGCATACCACTGGAGCTTTCGCCACAGAGTGATCGCCGCCCCCGAATCGTACCCTGCGCTGGCGGCCAATTCCACGCCCATCCGGTCGGCTTCGGTTTCGTGTTCCCTGCTGTTGGGCAGCAAGTAGAATTGGGCGGACAGGTGGCTCACTTCGCCATGACCGTCGCCGACCAGGGCGCCGATCATGCCCGTTACCATTTGCGCCCTTGACTGTTGCGAAGCCCTTTCGCGGCCATGCTCGCGCAGCACGTGGGCGATTTCGTGACCCATGATGGCGGCAATTTCATCATCGGTCAGCCTCAATCGCTCAATGATGCCGCTATAGACGCCGATCTTTCCCTCTCCAATGCAAAAAGCATTGAGATCCGGCGATTCGATGACATTGACTTCCCATTTCCATGTGGGCGCGTCGGGCCGAAAAATGGCCGTACGCGCAATCAGGCGCTGCGCGATCGCGCGCACGCGCTCCACCATGGCGCCATTCTGATTTAATCCTTGCTTGTCGCTCGCCTCGCCCATGGTCTTCGCATACGAAATCGCCATCAATTGGTTGAATTTTTCGGCGGGAAAGCTCAGGTATTGGGCACGGTCGATACCTGCCACACCCGGGCTGGTTGTCGTGACCTGTGCACATGCCGTCATGCAGAGGAAGGCGGCGATGCAACTGGCGGTTTTTGTGGACATGGTGACAGTTCAATGGAGCGATCGATCATGCATATTATCAGCCGCAACCGGAATCCAAAGCGGGCCATCGGGCATAGTGATTCTCATGCGCACGCATCTAGCCGCGCCGGCGAGGAGCGGAGCCGCTACTCGCGCACCTGGCACATTCGAACGCATCACCATGGCAGTTGGAGGCCCATGTCATCTTCCAATGTCTTGCCCATCGGCACAGCTTTAACACGGGCAAACGCACGTGCTGCCGCTTCTTCGACTGCAGCGGCGAACCGCACACCCAACCGGGGGTACTGGACTTTCATGGTAACGATTAAGTTGACCCGCGGCGTAGCCGTCGGTGTCGAACGATGAGTTTAAAAATACGTTCAAGGCCTTGTTACGAAGACGCTCTATTCCGTATAAGCAAAATTTCCAGGTTGCTAACTTGGTCATTTTACTGATTGGTCTTTTCTCTTCTCTGGCACCACTACCCCGCGCGTCTTCAGCATTTCGATGACTTTTTCCCGCCAGCGGTGCTGCGCGCCAGTGGGTCGCACTTGACGTATGCTCACGCTTTTAGCCAGGCTTGGCAAATTGAAGTTATAGCCATTTTCCAACAGCAGCGCGACGCCTTCATAGTTTCCTCTCGCACCAATCGCGTTTTCCGCAGCCGAGTCACTAAACTTGTCATGCGCATTCACATCGGCGCCCGCTGCAATCAAGATTTTCATGTTCTCAATGCGCCCTTCCATGGCCGCCAAACTCAATGGCCGGTTTCCAATTCTTCCATCTTCGGGATGGTTCGGGTTTCCACCATACTGCAGCAACAACCGCAGCAATTCGGCATCCTCGCCTTGCGGCACGTAATACATAGCGGAATGTGGGATGTCTTCACCTCGCGCGCTTTTAAGA
>JANPCW010000730.1:0-4501 GCA_031431155.1 Janthinobacterium sp.
CTCGTGGCAAAGCCGAGCGCATGGTCGTATGCGTGATGCAAGATGGCATTCGGGCTCATGCTATGCAAGACCCGCGCTTTCGCATGCACGATGCCAACCCGGTAAAACTCTCCGTCGCGCAGCAATTGCGCCTTGCGCGCGGCCTTTAATGCAGTAGCTGCGTGATTCGTCATCGCGCTCTCCATGATGGACGGCAAGCAGTCCGGCGCACCGGAGCGCTTGCCCATTTAAACTACAACAACATGTCGCGGTCAGCCTTGAGCTCGCCCATGGTGGCTGGCAAAGAGAGCTTGTTCTGCTTGAGCAGCGCGAGCCCGTACAACACGAGACCGATGGCCAGCGCAAAAAAACCCAGGGTCATGATGAGTAAAATTTTCCACCCCAACGCTTCCCAACTCAGCAACACCACCATCACACTCGCGTAGGCCAGCGCAAACAGGATTGCAATCACCGCCAGCGAAAACACCAACAGCAGTTCCAGCACGTGATTGCGCACTTCCGACAATTCAAGGGCCGCCAGTTCAAGCCGGGACAGGATCAACCCGACCGCGTTCTTGGCCAGGCCCGACATGCTGGCAATCAGGCCGGGCGCGCCCGGCGTTCCAGATTTGTTCATATCGAGCTCCCCGACGCGAATTATTTGCGACCGAGAATGACGCCGACCAGCAAGCCGACGCTGGCGGCAGCAGCGATTGCGCGCCACGGATTTTCCTTGACGTACACGTCGGCCGAGGCCGCCATTTCCTTGCCAGCTACCAACGCGCTCGCTTGCGCCTCATGCGCCTTGGCCAGTGCCGAGTCGAGCGCGCGCATGCCGCGGCCACGCATCTCTTCGGCCTTTTCACCGGTGAGACTGGCGGCGGCCTGAAGCAACGCTTGTGCGTCACGAACCAGGGTCTTCACATCGTTGTTGACGGTCGTTGTATTATTTTCCAGCATGATGAACTCCTAAAGTGGATAAAGGGCTTGGTAAAAATCGGGCCGGCTTACGTCAGCGGATCACGCATGTCGCCGGCATGCGCTAGTTCCATCGCCATGCTGCCGGTGAGCATATGGCGGGTGGTCGGGTCAAAAATGTGCTCAGCGTGGCGCGATCTTGCCGCTGTCGTCAGACAGCACAATTTCCACGCGCCGGTTTTGTTGGCGATTCGCGGCAGTGTCGTTGGGCGCCACCGAATAGGCCTCGCCATAGCCGCGCGTGGCCACCCGCGCAGGCGAGACGCCCAGTTCGGCCAGCGTGCTGCGCACTGCAGTGGCGCGCCGCTCGGACAACTGCTGATTATGCGCAGTTCCGCCGGTGCTGTCGGTAAAGCCTTCAACCATCACGGTGCGCTGTGGATTTTGCGCCAAGACATCGGCCAGCTTTTGCGCGGTGCGCATGCCATCGGGCGTGAGGCGCGCCTGGTCGGTGCCGAACAGGACATCGCTGAGGGTAATGACCATGCCGCGCTCGGTCTTCTTGGCGGCAAGGTCGGCCATTTGCGCTTCCAACTGGGCCGCGCGGGCTTGCGCTTCGCGCGCCACCGCGTCCGATTGCTGGGCCTGGCGCTGAGCCTCCGCAGTCTGGGCTTGCGCAGTCTGGGCTTGCAGCTTGGCCTTGTTCGCTTCGGCGCTGCGCTGATCGAGACGAATCTGATCGCGCTGCTGGCCGGAACCGGCAATTTCGGCCTCCGCCGCTTTGCGCTTGGCTACTTCTTGCGAGGTGGCGATTTTCTGCTTGGCGATATAAGCGAGCTGATCGATTTTTCCGCTAGCCTCATCGCGCGCCGCGGCAGCGTTGGCCTGGTCCAGCGCCTGGCCCGCTTGCTTCAATTCGAGAGGCGCATAAGTCGTCACTTGGGTACTCGCTTGCGCAGTAATAAAGTCGCTGCGCGTCTGGTCCAGCAAGCTGGTGCTTTTTGGTATCGAGCTACACGCGCCCAGCAAGACAGCGATCGCCAGCGCAACCGGCTTCAAGTAATTATTTTTCATCGTTATTCCTCTTTTTGTCGATGCGCCGCGACAGCGCTGTTGTCTCTGGCAGTACTGCTGGTGCGGCACTTATCGGCTGCCGCGATCGAGTTCCTCACGCAAGATGCGTATATCGTCTTGCAACACGGTGGCCGCCGCAGTCGCTTTAGCCGAACCGGCCTTGCTTTGCGCCAGCTTCGCATCGGCCTGGGCTTGATTGGCCAAATCCTGCGCCAGCTTGTAATCCTTGGCCGCCAACGCCCGGTTTGCCGCCACCATCTTCTCGCGTGCCGCAGCCATCTCGGCGGGCGCCAGTTCCGCCGCGCCCGCTCCTGCGGCGTTTTCAACGGCAGCCCTGGAGACCGCGACATCGGCGGTCGCCGGCGTTCTCAAAGGGCTGCTACAGCCTGCCATTAACCCGAACGCGGCGCAGCATAGTACCTTTATACCTTGATTTTTTAGAATTGTTCTCATTATTTTTCTCCATTGAACCACTAAACTGAGCTATTGGCGCCAGTCGACAAGTGATGTTATAGGCGGATTGGGAGCCGTGTTCTGTTCGCTGTCGCACATTGGATGAGTTTTTGACATCGTCTTCAATCGGTACGGCGTTTCAGTGCGCCATCGAACTATAAAAACCGGCTGTTTCGTGTAAGCTCAAGTGTAGTCCACGCCCAACGCTCGATTGAACGGCATTGCGCGCGGCTTGATCGCGTCATCACAGAAAGACGATTGAATGAAAAATCCGCCCGCTCAACCACCCTGCCCTCTCGCCCAAGGGCGTCTCAATGGCTAACCCGCGCCGCACCCGGATCACCTTGGGCGTGAGCGCCGCCGTCCTGATCGGCGTGCCAGTCACCGCGCTGGTGGTGCTGCTCAATTACGACTGGAACAAGGCCAAACCCTGGCTCAACGGGAAAGTGAGCGAAGCCATCGGACGTCCATTCAACATCCAGGGCGACCTGTCGCTGACCTGGGAAAAGCCGGCCACTACCATCGCCGAGCGCGACCGGACCTGGCGCGATCTGGTCCCATGGCCGCATCTGCTTGCGCAGGACGTCCACATCGCCCACCCGCCGGGCATGGACGCACCGGGCGACATGGCCAGCGTCGGGCGGTTTTCGTTTTCACTGAACCCGCTCGCCTTGCTCGACAAGCGCATCGCCATCCCAGTGCTGCGCTTCGATACTCCGGTGGTGCTGCTCCAACGCACCGGCGACGGCAAGAACAACTGGACCTTCCGCCAGGCCGAACACCCGTCGCGCTGGAAGCTTGAACTGGAGCGGGTGGTACTGGCCAAGGGCACCGTGCGCCTGATCGATGCCATCAAGAAAGCCGACGTGAGCGCCGAGATCGACACCATCGATGCCGACCCCACCTATGGCATCGGGTGGCAGCTGAGCGGTAAATACAATGGGGAGGCGGTCAAGGGAAGCGGCAAGGCCGGGGCGGTGCTGTCGCTGCAAAATCAAACCACGCCCTACCCGATCGCCGCCGATCTGCGCATCGGCTCGACCAGGATCAATGCGGTCGGCTCGCTGACCAAACCAACCGAACTGGCCGCGCTCGACATGCGCCTGAAAGTTTCCGGGATCAGCATGGCGCGCTTGTATGCACTAAGCGGCCTGGTATTGCCCGAGACCCCGCCGTTCGCCACCGAAGGGCATTTGACCGGCACCCTGGGCGCGACCGGCGGCCACTGGATCTATGACAAATTCAGCGGCAAAGTGGGCGCCAGCGACATTGGCGGCAGGCTCGAATACCAGACCAAACAGCCGCGCTCGCTCCTGTCGGGCGTCGTGCTGTCGCGCCTGCTGCGGTTTAGCGATCTGGCACCCGTGATCGGGGCCGACTCGAACACCAGTAAAAGGGCACGCGGCGCCAGCACGCTGCAGCCTGCCGGAAAAGTGTTGCCGGTGGAAGAGTTCAAGACCGAGCGCTGGACCAGCATCGATGCCGACATCCGATATAGCGCAGAGAAAATTACGCGCGACAAGGAATTGCCCATCAATAAGCTGAGCACCCATCTGCATTTGGACAACGGCGTGCTGTCGCTCGCGCCGCTCAACTTCGGCATGGCCGGCGGCACCCTCAATTCAAACATCAAGCTCGACGGCAGCAGGAAGGTGGGCAAGGACGCGATCAAGGCCGAAATGAAAGTGAGCGCGCGGCACCTGAAAATCAAAGAACTGTTTCCGGCACTCAAGCCGCTGCAGGCAACCGTCGGTGAAATCAATGGCGAGGCCAACCTGTCGGCCACCGGCAACTCGATTGCAACCTTGCTGGGCGGTGCGAATGGCGAAATCAAAACCCTGATCAATGAAGGCACGGTCAGCAAGCTGTTGCTCGAACAGATGGGCTTAAATATCGGCAATGTGATCCTGACCAAACTGGTGGGCGACAAGCAGGTCAAGCTCAATTGCATGGCGGCCGATTTTGGCGTGACCAATGGCTTGATGCATACCCGCAGTTTTATCTTTGACACCGATGAAGCTCTGATCGATGTCACTGGAAACATCAGCCTTATCAACTAGCTACTGGACTTGAAGAT
>JANPCW010000731.1:0-5130 GCA_031431155.1 Janthinobacterium sp.
CGGATGCGGGCGCCGCGGCCGCATCCATTTTCGATGCCCCTTGGGACCGTCTCGATGATGCCGATCTGATGGCGCACTTTCGGTCCCCGCGTACAGTGCAGTACTACCCGGTGGCCGACGCCGACGAAACGGAACCGTCGAAGATCGAGGCGCTGATGAGTGGCCGCTTTCAATTTAACGGAGAAACCCACCTGCTGCCCGATCCGATCGACTGGCTCGACAACCCCAGCCACGATCTGGAATGGCACATCCTGCTGCACAAGTTCTATTACGCGGTCGGTCTGGGCCAGGCGTTCCTGCGCACGGGCGAGCCGCGTTATGCGCAGCGCTGGGTGACCCTGATCGACAGCTGGATGGCTGCCACGCCGCCCGGCTTTATCGCAGCCGACGTGACTGGCCGCCGGATCCAGAACTGGATCTATAGCTATCACTACTTTGTAACCCACGCGGACAATGTTGCGGCGTGCATAGCCCCCGCCTTCCATCGCCGCCTGCTGCTCTCGATCCAGCAACAGG
Source organism: Janthinobacterium sp. (assembly GCA_031431155.1). Lineage (GTDB taxonomy): Bacteria > Pseudomonadota > Gammaproteobacteria > Burkholderiales > Burkholderiaceae_D > JANPCW01. The sequence goes on from JANPCW010000731.1 coordinate 517, forward strand.
TCGAGTACCTGCGCCACAACCTCACCGCCAAGCGCAACCACCGCACGCTGGAGCTGTATGCAATCTTCCTCGCTGGCGTGGTGTTTCCCGAGATGCGCCTGGCCGCGCAGTGGCGTGCCTTCGCGCTGGAACAGACGGTGGCCAACATCAACTGCGATTTGCTCAGCGACGGCGTGCATTGCGAACTATCGACCGACTATCATCACCTGGTCCTGAAGAACTATCTGAACGTGTGCCGGCTGGCGGCGCTCAATGGCGTCGCGGTAGCGCCGGAGATGAACCAGGCGCTGCAACGCGGACTCGAATTTAGCATGCATGTCCACAAGCCGGACGGCATCGTGCCGAGCCTTTCGGATGGCGATGCGCGCAGCTTTCTGGACCTGCTGCTCCAAGGCGCCGAACTGTACGACCGTGCCGACATGCTGTACGTGGCCACCCGTGGCCAGCGCGGTTCGCCGCCCAGCCAGAGGCTGGCGCACTTTCCGGCCAGCGGCTACAGCGTGATCCGCGGCGACTGGGGCAACGGCGCGACCGCCTTGGTTGATGCACACTACCTGGTATTCGACAGCGGCCCACTGGGCGAAGGCAATCACGGCCATTTCGACTGCCTGAACTTCGAACTGGCGGCCCACGGCCGCTCGCTGATCGTCGATCCGGGCCGCTACACCTACAGCGAGGCCGTCAATGAAGCCGATGGGGTCAACTGGCGGGTCCACTTTCGCGGCACCGCCAGCCATAATACCGTGTGCGTCGACGGCCGCCAGCAGACCCGCTACGTCGCCAAGCCGATCACCGAACCGTCGCGCCATTCGCATGGCTCGGTGCGCCACAAGATCAGCGGACCGGCGCCCGTTGCGCGGTTGACGGAACGCTTCGAATGCGCCTATTTCGATCTGCTGCATGGCGCGGCGCGCAGCCATGAGTACGATGCAGTGCATGAGCGCTGCATCGTCTTCGTTGATCGGCGCTACTGGATTGTCAGCGACTGGTTGCGCGCGGACAGCGAACACGAGTACGTGCTGAACTTCCAGCTTGGCCCGCATGCCCAGGGGCATACCGAGCTGGAGTTTGCAACGCCAGGCATCGGATCGACGCCGGCTGCCGGACTGCGCGTCCACAGTCCAGGGCTGCTGATCGCCCAGCCGGCGCGCGCCGACACCCACGCCGGGCACGCCTTATGCCAAGGGTGGGTGTCGGCCCGCTACGGCGACAAGCAAGCCGCGCCGGCGCTGCGCTGCAGCGTCACGGCGCGCAACGCCGAGTTCGACACCGTGCTGCTGCCCTGGCATGACTGTGAGCCAGTGGTCATGCTGGAGGACAGCCCGGTGGAAACCACTGGCGCAGGCCCGTCACAGCCAGCACGGGCGCTTAAAATTAGCCTGGTAGTCGATGGCGAGAGCGTCACCGACACCTGGTTTCATGCGCGTGGCGAGCGGACAGGCGGGTGGCGCATAGGACGCTTCGACGTCGACGGCCGCTGGGCGTACTGGCGCGAGGACTCCGACGGCCACGTGACCCGGGCCGTGTCGCACACCGGCGCGGCGTTGCACGAGATGACCCCACACGGCCGCCTGCTTGTGGCGCTGTGCGCCGAGGAGCCTCAATGAACTGCGTCGCCACCCATGACCAGCTCACAACGGTGCTGCCGCACGACCCTGCGCTGCCGCAGCTTGCGCTCGCGCTCGACGGGCCGCGCATGGCTGCTGTATTCGGCGCGGCTCTCAAGCACCTGCAAGTTCAAACCTGCCAGGTCGATAGCATCAAGTATCGCCCCGGGCGCAACTGCAGCGTCTCCTACTTGCTGGCAGTGCACGACCCGCAGCGCGGTCGCGACTTCGAACAACGCGTGGCGGCCCGCTTTTGCACCGGCGGCGACTCGGCGCGCCGCCACCTCAAGGCGCTGGGCCGGAACGCACTGCCATCGGAGGTCGGGCCCATGTTGCTGCACCTGCCCTCGCTCGATTTGTTGGCGCACTGGTTGCCCAACGATGCCAAGCTCGACGCGCTGGGAGTGCTCTATGACGAAGCAACCCTGCGCTCCCAATGCCTTGACCAGGTGGTTGCGACACTGACCGGCGGCCGGGGGCGCTTGATCGATCACCGCATGACCGTGGCACAGTACGTACCGGAACACCGCGCTTGCGCACGGGTCCAGTTGCGCATGCAACGCGAGCCCGGCGGCCCGGTCACGACCCAAACGCTGTACGCCAAGGCCGATGCGGAGCGGCTCGGGGCGCGCACGCATGCCGTGATGCAGGCGCTGTGCGACAGCCCGGCGCAGGCCGCCGGACTGCTGCGTACGCCACAGCCGGTGCAGTGGCAGGCCGGCGTTGGCCTGCATTGGCAGCTTGCGGTGCCTGGGCTGGCCTTGCTCGACGTGGACCCCGCAGTCGGGCCGGCCGCGTCGGCGCGCATCGGTCAACAACTGGCGGTGCTGCACGCCACGCCGGTGCCGGCCGCGCGGACCCCGATCTGCGAACAGTGGCATGCGCAACCGCGCCGGGCCGCTGCTCTGCTGGGGCTGGTCAACCCGGAATGGACACCGCTGCTCTCACGGCTGGCGGCCCGGCTCGAAGCTGGCGCGCCAGCGCTCGAGCGCGAGGCAGCAGTGACGCTGCACGGCGACTTACACCCGCGCAACATCCTGGTGGATGGCCCGAGCCTGGCTTTTATCGACCTCGACAATGTGCGACTGGGCCCTGCGGTGCTCGAACTGGGCGCCTGGGTGGCCGATGCGCTGTATCGCGCGGTGCTCGACGGCGCTGCGCAGCGCCAGGCCGCGCCATCCTGGCGCGCGTTCCTGGCGGCCTATGCGAACGCCTCTGGCTACGCCGCAGACGAATCGCTGCTGGCGTGGAGCACGGCGCACAGCCTGCTGTGCCAGCGCGCCTACCGCTGCGTGGCCAATCTGAAGCCGGGCCGATTCGCGGCTGTGCCCGCATTGCTGGCGCTGGCCGATTCGATCGCCGCTGCCGGCACGCTCGATGCTGCTTGCCCCGGGGAGAGGCAATGAATACGAACCCGGCAACCCTGCTGCTCGATGCCCACGCCATGGGCGACGTGTTTCAGCGCGAACTGGCCGGTTATGAAGGGGTGCTGGTGCGCTCGTGCCAGATTCACCAGACCCGCTACCGCATCTCGCGCAAGACGCAGGAACTAGGCGCACCCTACCTTGGCGTGGTCTACGTACTCGATCTGCACAAGCGCGACAGCGGCAAGCTGGTGTCGCAGTGGCTGTATGCCAAGGCCTATACCCGCGATGCCAGCGCAGCCGAACTACCGCGCGCCAAAATCGCTGCCCAGACGCGACCGTGCGTGGGGCTGCCATTGATCCATCTAGCCCGCCTGGACGCGCTGGTCTGGGCACTGCCCAATGATCCTGCCATGCCGCACCTCGCGCAATTTCTCGGCCCCGACGCTGTATGCCAGCACCTGCACCCAAGGGCATGGGCCCGGGACATCCGGCCGGCCAGCTCGCAGATCGTGCGTTACGAGCCCGAAGAGCATTGCACGGCGCGCTTCGCGTTCCAGGCGCAGGGACAGCAGCGGGTCTGCTACGGCAAGACGTACGCCGATGCCACTTGGCAAGTGGTCGAGCAGCGGATGGGCACCCTGTACCGTCTCAGCGAACAGGATCCCGCCGCGTTTGCGATCGGGCAGCCGCTTGGCAGCAGCTCCCGGCTCCAAGCGGTCTGGCAGGAAGAGATGCAGGGTGAAGCGTTGCGCGCGGCCCTTTGCGGGCACGATAGCGTGCGCTGGATCAGGCGGGTGGCGCACGCGCTGGCGCGGCTGCACGCCATGCCGCTGTTCGGCGACGCGCCGCTCACCCCCACCGCCTTGCTCGAGCGCGCGCTCAAGCAGCGCAACAAGCTGGTGCGGGCCGACGCCAGCCTGGCTCCGGCGTTCGACGCGGTGCTTGAACTGCTGCAACAAGAGGCGCCGACTGACACCAGGCGGGTGCCGCTCCACGGCGACTTCCATGTCGACCAGATGCTCTGCACCGACACCCGCGTCGCACTGTTCGACCTGGACAACTTCGCAGAGGGAAGTCCGGCCCATGACGTGGCCGACTTCATCAGCCATTTGTTGCTCGACCCGGCATTCAAGCCCGAGCGCGCCCGGGCGCTGGTGCAGTCGTTTGTCGCCTGCTACCTGGCGCAGGCCAACCAACCACTGCCTGAACTTGACTGGTACCTGCGTCTGCTCTACCTGCGCAAAGCCTACAGCCTGTTTGTGCGCCAGCGCATTGGCTGGCGTGACCGTGTCATGCACGCCTGCCAGCTGGCCGCAAGAGGGCTGCAAGGCATGACACCCCGCCCCATGGAGACCCAGCATGAATAACTATAACTCGTCCGCCTCGTCCGCCCCTCCTGCACGGCCCTTCAGGCGCCTGATCATCGCCAGCCTGCGCGAGCAGCGCGCGGCGCTGGCGCTGGCCGGACTATGCCTGCTTGGCGTGATCGCAGCCGATCTGCTGGCGCCATGGCCGCTCAAGATCGTGTTCGATCACATCCTGCTGCACAAGCCGCTGCCGGCCGCGCTGGCGCCGCTGCAAGTGCTGCTCGATAGCGGCACCTGGCCGGCCTTGCTGGCAATGGCTGGGGCGATTGCGGC
>JANPCW010000732.1:0-1708 GCA_031431155.1 Janthinobacterium sp.
GCGGTTCGGCGGGCGGCCTGGTGAATCGGGTCAGCAAGAAACCAAGAACGACACCGGTCTATGAAGTGGCCACGCTGCTCGGATCAAAGGGGCAAAGGCGCGCCGAGTTCGATGGCGGCAGCGCCAGCGCCGACCAGGCTCTTCTGTTTCGGGTCACCGGCGCGCTGGAGGATTCGGGTGGATTCCGCAATCAATATTTTTTGAAGCGCCAGGCAATCGCGCCGTCGGCCGCCATCAAGCTCGCCCCTGCAACCACGCTTTTGCTTGCGGCCGACTACCTCAAGGATAAGCGGCTGGCCGACCAGGGCGTGCCCAGTTATCGCGGGCGCCCGGTCGATGTTCCGATCGCGACCTACTTCGGCGCTGCCAACGGCGCCGAGCGCGCGTTCGTGCAGTCGAAGGTGACGAGCGCGAGCGCGACACTGGACCATGCATTTAGCCCCAGCGTGAGCTTGCACACGGTGTTGCGGGCCTACGATTACGCGCTCGACCGCAATTACACGTCGATCGGGAAAATCGTCGATGGCGCCGCGCCAACGGTGAGCATCGGACAGACCCGGCGCACGCGCGACGAGCACGGCGCATACCTTCAAAATGAACTGTCGCACAAGTTCGGATGGGGCGCTACCAGCCATCAGCTGCTGTACGGCCTGGAGCTGGGCCGGCAACAGAAAGCCGAGCGGCTCGTGTCGCGCAACAATGTGGCCACCTACAGCCTGTTTAATCCCGTGCTGGCCACGCTCGCACCCCTGTCGGCAAACCTGGTACCGAGCGCCGACAACCGCAATCGATTCAATACCGCGGCGCTGTATCTGCAGGATCTGGCCACCGTGAGCCCGGAATGGAAGGTCCTTGCGGGATTGCGCTACGACCGGCTGTCGCAACAGCGCGATGACCATACGGCGCGCAATCAGGATTTGACGCGCACCGACAATACCCTGTCGCCGCGGGTCGGTGCGGTCTATCAGCCCAATCCGAGCGCATCGTTGTATGCCAGCGTCAGCCAGTCGTTCCAGCCGATCGCCGATTCGTTCGTTTTCTTTACCAACAGCGACCAGTTGAAGCCGACCGAAACCATCAACCGGGAAATCGGCGCGAAATTCGACCTGGCCGCAAAAGCGAGTGTGACCATTGCCCTGTTCGATATGTCGCAGACCAACATTCAAAATGCCGATCCGGTCCGACCCAACTTCGCGATCCCCGTTGGCAAGCAGCGCACGCGCGGCCTGGAGCTCACCCTCACCGGTGAAATAGCACCGCAGTGGGAAGTGAGCGCTGGCTATTCTCTGATGAAGGGCGAGATCGTCGCTTCCCCGACGTTGACTTCGGCCGGCACGCCGTTCCAGGGCAACGAGGCAGCGCTGACGCCACGCCATAGCGCCAATGCCTGGGTCAAGCGGTCATTCGATGGCGGCTTTTACGCGGCCGGCGGGATCAATGCGCAAGCGGCCCGCTTTGCCTCGTCCGACAATCTGACGACATTGCCGGGCTACACCGTGCTGCATCTTGGCGCCGGTTATCAAGCGGAAAAATGGGACGTGACGGTGTCGCTGAAAAATCTGATCAACCGGAAGTACTATGCGGCAGCCCATAGCGGTGCGAACGACTACAACATGCCCGGTGAACCGCGCTCGCTGCTGGTCGGCGCGCGCTATCGCTTCTGACGTTCAAGGTCGCGCCCATGTATAAACGCCTGACCCGGCTGTTG
>JANPCW010000733.1:0-5155 GCA_031431155.1 Janthinobacterium sp.
CGCTGCGTCGCGGCCGCCGGACCCGCGCGCCTTCAAAGGCTTCGTCAAGTTCGATGGCCGCTGGTATACGCCGCCCCTGTCATGCGGCGTCCTGCCCGGCGTCATGCGCGCCATCCTGCTGGCAGATCCGGCCTGGGGCGCGAGCGAGCGCGTCTTGACGCCTGCCATGCTGGACAATGCGCAGGAAATCGTGGTCTGCAATGCCCTGCGCGGCCCGCTGACGGCAATCTTAAAAACATAAAAAAATGGCCGAATCGGGCCAGCTGGGAGACTGCCTGTGAATCACCGCCTTAGCCTGACCGCGCCGCCATTACCTGCAATCGCTATCGCGCTCGCGCTGTCTTGCATCGCGATTGGCGCACCCGCCGCGCCGGCCGGCCGGCAAGGCCGCCCCTGCCATCTACCGGGCTCGGAAGAGCCGTTACGCTGCATCAGGGTGCCGGTGGCGCTCGACCATCAAGCGCCGCAGGGCACAAAACTCACGCTGCATGTCACCCTGGCGCCGGCCTTTCGCGAAGCGGCCAAGCGCGATCCCCTGTTCGTGCTGGCCGGTGGCCCGGGCCAGGCCGGCAGCGACACGCTGATGCTGCTCGAGGCGTCCTTTCACAAGGTGCGCGCCACGCGCGACATCGTCTTTATCGACCAGCGCGGCACCGGCCTGTCCGGCAAGCTCGATTGCGCCAGCAAGGACGCGCACGAGACGCTGAGCGAGGCGCAACTGGCCGATGTGCTCAAGGATTGCGTCAAGAACCTGAAACAACCGTTCGCCCACTTCAACACCGAACAATCGGCACGCGACGTCGAGCAAGTCCGCCTGGCCATGGGTTATGACCAGATCAATCTGTGGGGCGGCTCGTACGGCACCCGCCTGGCGCAAGCCTATGCCCGCGGGTATCCCAACAGTGTGCGCTCCCTGATCCTGGACGGCGTGGCCTCGCCCGAGCAAATCGTGCCGGCCGGCGGGCGCGACGGACAGGCGGCGCTGGACGCTGTGTTCCGGCAGTGCGCGAAGGACAAAGCGTGCGCCGGTGCGTATCCCGGCCTGCGCGCCGAATTCGAGACGTTGCTGGAGCGGGCCGGTGCCGGCACGATCGCGCTCGATTTCCCGCATCCGCGCACGGCGCTACCTACCCGCCGCGTTCTGTCGAGCCGCATATTCACCGGCACCGTGCACAGCGTTCTGTATTCCGCCGCCGACAGCCGCCGCCTGCCGTTCCTGATCCATAGCGCCTACCAGGGCAATTGGGGCCCGTTCCTGGCGCGCGGCTACGCGGCCACCGATTTTTCGCTGGAAGGCCCGGTCGCAACGGTCATGCACCTGGCCGTCGTGTGCGCCGAAGACGCGCCGCGCCTGTCGCCGGAACTGCTGGCCGGCGACGAGCGCAACTCGTTCCTGGCCGGCTCGGCCAAACGGATCGCCGACCTGTGCCCGATCATCAACGTGCCCGCCATCGCCTGGCGCGCACCGGTCAGCATGGCTGCGCCGGCGCTGCTGCTGTCGGGTGCGCTCGACCCTGTGACGCCGCCGCACCGCGCCGCCAGCGCTGCCACCCTGATGCCGAACGCCCAGCACATCGTGGTGGTCAACGCCGGGCACGGGATTTCACATCTGGGCTGCGCGCCGCGCCTGTTGCGCGAGTTCCTGGACCAGCCCTCGCTGCCGCTGGCGGCGCAATGCCTGAAACAGCTGCCGGCGGGCTCGTTCCAGCTCGGCAGCGCCGGGGCCCAGCCTTGACCTCTTACGAAAGCACCCAATGATCATCGTCGAGGACGTGCACAAGCAGTTTGGCGCAGTACAGGCGCTGGCCGGCGTCAACTTTAGCGCGCAAGACGGCCAGACTACCGCGCTGCTGGGGCCGAACGGCGCCGGCAAAACCACCCTGCTGCGCCTGCTGGTGGGCCTGCTGCGGCGCGATCACGGCAAGATCAGCATCGACGGCGTCGATCCGGCCCAAGATCCGATGCAGGTGCGCTCCAACATCGGCTTCCTCACCGATCAGTTCGGCCTCTACGAGCGCCTTACGACGCGAGAATACCTGAGCTATTTTGGCGAGCTCAACGGCATGACGCGCGCCGCCATCGCGCGCCGCATCGAGGAAGTGGCCGTGCTCTTGGGCATGGACGACATCCTGGAGCGGCAAGGCAAGGGCTTTTCGCAGGGCCAGCGCATCAAGGTAGCGCTGGCTCGGACCTTGCTGCACCGTCCGCGCCACCTGCTGCTGGACGAACCGACGCGCGGGCTCGACGTGATGAGCACACGGGCCTTGCGGCGCGCCCTGACCACCTTGCGCGCCGACGGCTGCTGCATCATCCTGGCCACCCATGTGATGCAGGAAGTGACCCATCTGTGCGACGACGTGATCGTCATCGCCAACGGAAAGACCGTGGCGCAAGGCTCGCCCCAGCAATTGTGCGAGCAAACCGGCATCGCCAGTCTGGAAGATGCGTTTGTCCACCTGGTTGGCACCGATGAAGGGATCTCGGCATGAATCCAAAGTTTCTGGTTGTGTTGCGCAAGGAATTGAAGGAAGCCCTGCGCGACCGCCGCACCCTGGCCATGCTGGCATTGTTTGTGGTGATGTACCCGGTCCTGATCGGTTTCATCCTGCATCGCATGATCGACAAATCGACCAAAGTGGAACGTGAAGGGATTGAACTGGCCGTCATCAATGCAGCCTGGGCGCCGACCCTGCTGACCCAGCTCGAACAAATGAACGTCACCATCATCAAGCGCGACAACATGTCCGAGGCAGACATCGCGTCCATGCTGCGGGCGCGCAAGGTGGTTGGCGTGCTCAAGTTGACCGAGCACTTCACCGAAAATTATGAAGCGATGCGCCCGGCGCGTATCGAATACTGGTTCGACTCGGCGACCGAGCAGCGCGCCAAGAAAGACGAAGTCGAGCGCGTCCTGCGCGACTACAACCGCAGCATCGCCGGGGCCCGCCTGCTGGCTCACGGCGTATCGCCTGCGGCCCTCTCGCCCATCCTGCTGCAGCGCTATGACACCGCCACCAACGATGCGCGCGCAGGCGTCATGATGGGCGGGATGGTGGCGATGTTGTTCTTTCCTGCGTTCATTTTTTGCCTGAGCACCGCCATCGACAGTACCGCCGGCGAGCGCGAACGGCGCTCGCTGGAAGTGTTGCTGGCACAACCGGCGCGCCCGCTCGACCTGATCAGCGGCAAGTGGTTGGCGGCCGCCACGCTGGGCGTCGTCGGCCTCACGCTTGAGCTGGTAGCGGCCCACTTCATTTTGAAATGGCTGCCGCTGGAAGAGATCGGGATGTCGTGGAATATGAACTTGCCGGTATTGCTGGCAGTGTGCGCGGCATCGATCCCGCTGTGCCTGTTCGCGGCGGCGATGGAAATCGCGCTGTCCATGAACGCGAAATCGTTCAAGGAAGCCCAGACCATGGCCGGTTTTGCGTTGATGATTCCGATGATCCCGGCCTTTGTGGGGCCGATGCTCGATCTGAACACGGCGTCCTGGATGTATCTGGTGCCCGTGTTGTCGAACCAGACCTTGTTCCAGGAGCTGGCCAAAGGGCAGACCATCGGTGTCCTGCCCTTCTTTCTTACCTGCGCCAGCTCGATGCTGGCCGCCCTGCTCGCGATCGGCTTCGCAACCTGGCGCCTGCGAAGCGAGCGCTATGTGCTCACGGTGTGAGTGCAATCGCGCGCGCCTCCATCCCTACAGCCAGCACAACAATTGCTGGTAGACCTGCGGATGATTGAGTAAATCGAGGTGATTCATTTGATAGCCGATCCACTGCTGGTTCGGATCAAAGTTGAGCTGCAGGGCCGGATCCGGATGCTGTCCCAGCGCGCTGGCCAGCGGCACCAGCCCATCGCCGGCGAGCCGGTCACGCAGATCGCCAGCCGCGCCGGGGTTGGATCCGCGCGTTGCTGCAAGCGCAAAGCATTGCACCTTGTCCGGCAGCGGCAGCGGGTGCCGTGCAGCGCCATGCGCGAAGCGGTCCTTGCCTTCCCAATCCTGATCGAGCACGCTGCCGTGGCGCAGGTCGGTGATGCCGGCGCTGCGGATTTTTCCCAGCCGTGAAAACGGCGCCGTGTACGAACTGAGGTCGGTAATGATGTGGAACCAGTTGCCGCCGCGCTCCAGAGGCGCCCCATGGTGCGGCGTCCCCAGGAATACCATCTTGCTCAATTGGTCCGGCCATCGGTGTCCGGCTTGCGCCGCACAATGGTATGCGCTGCGCGCGACCAATCCACCCATGCTGTGTCCGACAATCACCAGTTCCTGGACCGGAACGGGCCATTGATCGATCAGGGTTTCAAGTTGGGCGGAAAATTCGCAGCCGTTGGTCGAGATGTGGCGCCCGCTGTTGTAATGGAGATAGAGCGCCGTGTAATCCTTATCTTTCTGCAGCGCCGCGCCGTGGTCATGCCCGTCGCGCAGCCACTGCAAGTCGCTCATGCACAAACCGTGCACCAGCACCAGAATTTTGCCAGTGATGGCGGGGATGGCCCCCTTCAGTGCAGCACGCTCGAGCGCGATCGGTACCCCGTCGCGTCGCAACGTCATCGCAATAGCAAGCGGATTGTCCACCGCTGCGAGGTGGTCGCCCAGCACTCCATTCACAGCCGACAATAGCGCGTCGCGCCCGGGCCAGGTGCTCTGTTCGCCCAACAGCGGGATTAAGCGGGTCAGCAGAGCATCGATGCCGCCACCAACCAGCTTGGCAACACCGCGCACGCCACGATAGAGCAACGCGGTGGCGCCTGCGATCGGTTTGACCGCACGAATGCCGACCGCCTTGTTGAGGATGTTTAAGTGAACCGCCTCGGCCAGCTCGGTGGCCCCGACCACGGCGCTGATCGTCAGGCGGGACAGGCCGAGCAAGTCGGCGGCGTGAGATTGTTTCCTGGTCATTGATCGTATCGGAAGGAGGTTTGGATTACAGCGCAAGCGCTTTTTCGATCTGACCGACCAGCTTCTTGTCGTCCGGCGTCACTTTGCTTGGATAGTGTTCCAGCACCTTGCCGTCGCGCCCGATCAGGTATTTGTGGAAGTTCCAGCTCGGCGTCTTGCCGGTCGCCTTAATCAGGCTCACATAGAGCGGATTGGGGTTGGCGCCCGTGACGGACGATTTTGCAAACATCGGAAACTTCACGCCATAGGTGTTGTAGC
>JANPCW010000734.1:0-3212 GCA_031431155.1 Janthinobacterium sp.
CCTGTTGCTGGCCGAGACTTTTCACTTGCTGAAAACGATGCCAGGCGGCTACCCGCTCACCTACTGGACCGTGCTCGGCGCCGTCTTGCTGGGACTGGGCGCGTTCGTCAACGGCGCCTGCGTGTTTGGCGCGATCGCGCGCCTTGGATCGGGCCAGTGGGCTTATGCGATCACGCCGCTCGGTTTTTACGTGGGGTGCCTGACCCTGCCTTATGTTTTCTCGCTGCCGGCGCACCAGCGGCTGCCCGAGGGCTCGTTGGTGCTGCAGGCGCCGCCTTGGGTCGCCTTGCTGTTTGTCGCATTCGTCGTGTGGCGCCTGGCATGGCCGCTGGTGGCGCGCCGGCCTGATTCCGCGTCGGCCGGGTCCGGGTTCGCCGGGCGCGTGCGCGAGGGGCTGACGATCCGGGTTTGGTCGCCCCACGCGGCCACGACAGTGATCGGCATCACGTTTTTTTTCATGATGCTGCTGGTGGGCGCCTGGGCTTACACCGAGGTGCTGGCCGAACTGGCGCGCGCCGGCATGGCCGGCAGCCTGGCGCCGCGCGTCTTGCTGTTGCTGGCAATGTTTCTCGGCGCGCTGGTCGGTGGCTTGACGGCCGGACGCTTTGCCAGTACCCGTATTTCGCTTGCGCAGCTTCTGAAATGCTTTGCGGGCGGCGTGATGATGGGATGGGGCACCTTGCTCATTCCCGGCGCGAACGACGGACTGATCCTGGTCGGCATGCCGCTGTTGTGGCCCTATGCATGGATCGCGTTCGCCACCATGTGTCTATCGATCGGCATCGCATTGCTGGCGCAGAACCTGCTGGCCGAACCGGCGACGCAGCACCGCGCCAGATGAATGGAAGGAGGGACAGCGCATGGCTCACGGTATCGCCAACACTCTCGTCATCGGCAGCGCGCTTGGTATCGTGTGGCTCGCCGTGCAGCAGACTACCCATGTCTTGCCCGGCTCGCAGCGCATGTTCGCGCAAGAGCGTGAACGCTGCTATGGCGTGGTGCGCGCCGGCAAGAACGACTGCGGCACGGCAGCGCATGCTTGCGCAGGGCGCGCAAGGCGCGACGCCGAGCGCGGTGAATGGCTGATGCTGCCGGCCGGCACCTGCATGAAAATCGCGGGCGGCGAAGGTAAACCGGGAGCGCTCTAGCGCACCGGCGGGAGCGATCACGATGCCGCCGCCAAATCGCCTTAGCAAGCTGCTGGCCTCGGCCCTGCCCGCGCGTTCGCGCATGCAGGTTCCGATGCGGGTACGGCGCGAATTCGAACGCGAGCAATATCGAAGCGAACTGCTGGTGACGACGGTGCAACTGGCCATCGCCGCCCTGCTCGCTCTGCTCTATGCCAGCACGCCGCCGGGATTCTCGCCCGACGCGCCAATCGAGGCGGTGCCGCTCGGGCTGACCATGTTCGTGGTGCTTGCGCTGCTGCGTTTGTATTTTGCGCTGACCGGGCAGCTCACCCGGGTGCTGCTCGGGCTGACCGTGGTGGGCGAGATGGCGGTGCTCATCTTCGTGATCTGGGCCTACCATTTGCAGTACGAGCAGCCGGCCCAGTTTTCTCTGAAAAGCACCGAGTTCGCCTATGTGTTCATCCTGATCGCGCTACGCGCGCTGCGCTTCGAGCCGGTCTGGGTGATCCTGTCGGGCCTGACGGCGGCCACCGGCTGGTTGATCCTGATCAGGTACGCCCTGTTGCATGCGAGCAGCAACCCGGTCACGCACGACTACGTGACCGCGCTGCGCTCGACCCAGATCCACTACGGCGGCGAATTCGACAAGTTGCTGGCGATCCTGATGGTGACGGCGGTGCTGGCGCTGGCGCTGGCCCGCGCCCGCGCACTGCTGGCCAAGGCGGTATCGGACCAGCAGGCGGTGGCGGACCTGTCGCTGTTCTTCGACGATTCGGTGGCACGCCGGATCACCGAGTCCGAGAGCGATGTCATGTCCGGCCAAGGCGAGTTGCGCGACGCGGTGGTCCTGTTTCTCGACATGCGCGGCTTCACCGCCGCGTCAGCCACCCTGGGCCCATCGGACGTGATCAAATTATTGGGCGAATACCAGGGGCTGGTGATCCCCATCGTCCAGGCCTGCGACGGCAGCATCGACAAGTTCATGGGCGACGGCATTCTCGCCAGCTTTGGCGCGGTAGTGCGCAGCGAGCGTTACGCGGCGCACGCGCTCGATGCGGTGGACGCCATTCTGGCCGCGGCCGACATCTGGCGCGCCGCGCGCCGTCAAGCGGGCAAGATCGCGCCCGATGTAGGCGCGGGCCTGGCAAGCGGCGAGATCGTGTTTGGCATCATCGGCCATGAGAAGCGCCTTGAATACACGGTGATCGGCGATGCGGTGAACCTCGCTGCCAAGCTTGAAAAGCACAACAAGGTCGAAAAGACGCGCGCACTGGCTACCCGCGCCGCCTATCAGCTGGCGCTGACTCAGGGTTACCAGTTGCCGAAAACGGCGCTACCCGGGTGCGCCGTCGCTGGCGTTGCCGATCCGGTCGATTTGGTCGTTCTCGGCAACCTGGACGATCACGCTCCGCTGAACCGGCCCGCACCCGAAACGCGCATTGCCGGGGCACGTGCGCAAGACGCCTGATCAGGAGTGGGCGTGGAAGTGGCGCAGCCCTTCCAGATCGAGCACGCGGATGCCGCAGTAATCGAGGTGCAGCAAGCCTTCTTTTTCCAGCACTTGCAAGGCTTGGTTGGCGCGCTGGCGCGAGGCGCCCGACAGGAAACCGATTTCTTCCTGTGAAATCTGCAGCAGTTCTTCGATCCCGGGATACAGATGGGAGTGGAACAGCCCGGCCAGGCAGCGCGCCACCCGCGCATCGACGTCGAGCAGGCGCTCGTTTTCCATCATGCCGATAAACTGGCCCAGCCTCTCATTGAGCTGCATCAACAAAAAGCGCGTAAAAGGTAGACTGGTCTCAAGCAACCAGTTAAAAGTTGGCCTCGGCATGCGCGCGATGCGGCTGTCGCGCAGTGCGGTCACGTCGTATTTGCGTTTCTCATCCTTGAGCAGCGAACCTTCGCCGAACCAGCCGCCGCTGGGCACGCCGGTGAACGTGACGCCCTTGCCGGAGGCCGAGAAATTGTTAATCTTGACCAAGCCATCGATGATGCCGATCCAATTATCGACCGTCTCTCCCTTGCGGCAAACGAAAGCGCCCTTCGCAACGAATTGTTCGATGGTGTCGGCTTCGACCCGCG
>JANPCW010000735.1:0-8029 GCA_031431155.1 Janthinobacterium sp.
CATACCGATTTGTCGGACCGCGAATTTCAGGTGTTTCTGCGCCTGGCGCGCGGCGCAACCGTATCGGACATCGGGGTGGCGCTGTCGCTCAGCATCAAGACGGTAAGCACCTACCGCACTCGCATTATGGAAAAAATGGGATTGCAATCGAACAGCGATCTGACCTACTACGCGATGAAGAACAATTTGCTCGATTGAGTGTGCGAGAAGCTGCTCTGCTGCACGCTTCTATGCCGTCGAACGAACCATGCGCGTTGACTCCACCCTATTATCCGCCCTCATTTGAGTGGTGCTACCAGTCAGAATTGATTGGCGATGTGCGATGCCGAGTGCGGCGCGGTCCATGATCAGCGCCCTCTGCCCCGGACATTGAACGAAAGGATCGATATTCCGATGTACTTTACCTCGCATTCTGCGCCCGCACCCCGCTTGCCGTTCTACAAGACGGTATTGTTTGTCACCTGTGTGCTGATTTTGATTGTCAATGGGATCAGTCTTTTCCATAATCTGCAATCGCTCAAAGGCGCCAATTTTCTGTTGAGCCAAACCTCGCGCGTGGGCGACCGCCTGCAATATTTGAACGTGCTGGTGATGGATGCCGAGAGCAGCACCCGCGGCTACTTTATTTCCGGCTCTGAAGCCTACCTTGGGCCATCGAAAACTGCATCGAAGGAACTGGAAAAAGAGTTCAAGGAGCTGGAAGGCTTGCTGGCCGACAGCCCAAGCCAGCTGAAAAATCTGGCGCAGCTGCGCTCGCTGGTGAAGCGCAAAATGTCGCTCACCCATCAGGCGATCGACGTGTATCGGCAGGGAGGCCTGTCCGATATCGTGAAGATCGCCACCACTGGGGATGCGCGCGCGGCGATGGACGAGATCCGTTTGTTGGTCGTGATCATGGTGCGTGAACAAAATGAACTGCTGGCTGCCCGCAGTGCGACCTTTTACCAGGAATACCAAAAGGCGGTCCTGTTCGGAATCGGCATTAATGCCATCGCGATCTTCGTGTTGGCACTGTTCTATCGACTGATCCGAAAGAGCTTTGCAAGACGCGTCGGAACCGAGCGCGCGTTGCAAGAAGCGAACGAAAATCTGGAGTCGACAGTATCGCGCCGTACCGAACAGCTGTCGGTGTTGTCGCGCCACCTGATCAACATCAGCGAAGAGGAAAAGGCCAAGCTCGCACGCGAGTTGCATGACGAGTTGGGCGCCAACCTCACGGCCATCAGTATGCATCTGGCGACAGTGACCGAGGGGGTGAAGGATCAGCACGAACTGACGCAGGTGCTTAAGCGCGCCCGCGCCACGGTGCTCGACACGGTTGAGTTGAAGCGCCGCATCGTCGAGAATTTGCGCCCGAGCTTGCTCGATAATTTGGGGCTGTCGGCCGCGATCCGCAGTTATTGCGATGAATTTACGGCCATCAGCGCGATCGAGTGCGAGGCCGAAATTCATGACGAGGTCGACGCGGCAAAGGCAACGGTTTCAATTGCCTTGTTTCGCATCGTTCAGGAATCGCTGACCAATATTATCAAGTACGCGCACGCAAAAAAGGTCATCGTGAGGTTGAAGCGGGTGCCTTCCGGCTTGTCGCTGCAGATTATCGACGACGGGATCGGGATCGATACCACCGCCCTGGTCAAGCCGATGTCGCACGGACTACTGGGAATGCGCGAACGTGCTTTGCTGCTAGGAGGGACGCTGACGATCCGGCATGGCGCCAACGATACCGGAACGTGCATCGAGGCGTTCATTCCGCAAGGCGACAGGATTCACCCAGAACTAGCGCAATCAACTACTAACACCCTGCCACATCCACCAGCAGACGGTCATATTCCGTCTTTGCCACCTTATAGCACTCGCCCGCGTAGCGCTCAAGACCTTGGCGGTCAATTACCGTGATATTGCCGCGACGGTATTGAATCAAGCCGTCATCTTGCAATTTGCCGGCAGCGGCCGTGATGCTTTCGCGCCGCACCCCGAGCATGATGGAAATAAGTTCCTGGGTCACTTTCAATTCATTCGATGGCGAGCGATCCAGGCGGTCGAGCAACCAGCGGCACAGTTTCTGTTCGATCGAACTGTGGCGCCCGC
The DNA here is from genome assembly GCA_031431155.1 of Janthinobacterium sp. Taxonomy (GTDB): domain Bacteria; phylum Pseudomonadota; class Gammaproteobacteria; order Burkholderiales; family Burkholderiaceae_D; genus JANPCW01. The sequence goes on from JANPCW010000735.1 coordinate 2,092, forward strand.
CAACCGCGTTCTGCGCCATCTGCGCAAACAGAGCATTGGTGTAGCGCATCAGCAGTTGCGGCAATGCGCCGCCCTGGTTGAACGCATCGCGCAGGAATTGCGTTTTGAGGCGATAACCGTAACCGGCGCTTTGCACGACGGCGCTGCACATCGCGCGCTCCCCCGTGAACAGCGAATAACCGACGACCCCTTCGTGGCCAACGACCGCGATTTCGGTGGTTGCGCCATCTTCCATCACATACAGCAGTGAGACAATGGCAGTGGTGGGGAAATAGACGTTTTCAAGCTTGCTGCCGTATTCAAACAGTTCTTTGCCGAAGGGCAGGGCAACCAGTTCCAGCTGTTCAAACAGGGACTCCAAGGCTTCGCGTGGAAGCGCTGCGAGCAATTCGTTTTGCTGAGTACCACTGTAGCTAACAACTGGCCGGGACGCAACTTTGAATTCCCTTGTACTAGCCGGAATTGCGCGGGGCAGCGGCTTACTTTTGGTCGCAGTCCCTCTAAGTTGTGTATTGTTCATTGTATGTCCTCTTTAACGATCCGTCACGAGTACGATCTGCTTGGTGAGGGGGCATTTATCGCCTTGCCACCATCCGGCTTGGTTGGCGCCGGCAATGCAGATCGCGGTGTGTGTAGAGTAGAGACTTATGTCGTTGGCGAACATAAGATTAGCAGTCGCCCCCATGTAGGCAATTTGCATGCGGGCTTGTAAGCCTAGTCCTACTAGGGAGGCCGCTTGCTGCAGAGCAAGGTAGGGCGGAAAAGGCTCGGCGCCCCCGCTAGCGCCTTCCGCCGCAAAGGTCCACCGCAATGCTAGTCCCCGGCGGAAGTTGTTGGCGGGGGGCTTATCGAGCCGTTGCATCGGCGCACACGACATGCCGCTTACCCTTGAGTAGCCGCACGGAAATACCGCATAATGCAGGGCAGGGCGGCAATGGGCCGGCCCTCATTATCACAATGAACGAAACGGCAATCACTGTGCACGTATTGTTAGTGGAAGACGACGCCATTTTGGCTGATGGCTTGACCCGCATCCTGACCGGACACGCGATGGTGGTCGACGTGGTTGCCAATGGTGCCGTAGCCGATCAAATGCTGCAGCGTGCCGAGGTAGCCGTTGTCGTGCTCGATATCGGGCTGCCCGGCATGGATGGATTCGAAGTGGTGCGCCGTTTGCGCGCGCGCGGCAGCCGTATTCCGGTGCTGTTGTTGACCGCGCGCGATGCAATCGAGGACCGGGTGCGCGGTCTGGAGCTGGGCGCAGACGACTATCTGGTCAAGCCGTTCGCCACGGCCGAGCTAGTGGCCCGGATCAAGGCGCTGGCCAGGCGCAACACCCCGACGCCGGCCGTGCTCAGCCTGGGCGACTTGACCCTGGACACCAGTTCCAAGCGGGCGCGGATCAAGGATCGCGTGATTGAGCTGTCGGTGCGCGAATGGGCGGTGCTCGAGTTTCTACTGCAGCGTGGTGGCCGCGTCGTCTCAAAACAGCAAATCATTGACGCGATCCTGCCGTGGGGCGAAGACTTGACCCAAAATGCGGTCGAGGTCTATGTGTCGCGGGTACGCCTGAAAATCGGCGATGCCGGCATTGCGATCCGCACCATCCGCGGCTTCGGCTACATGCTTGAACTGAGCAATGCCTAGCATTCGGCTGCGCTTGCTCAAGTGGCTGATCGGGCCGATCCTGCTGATCAATCTGGCTGGCGGAGCGCTGACCTACGTGCTGGCCTGGCTGCCGGCCCAAACCGCGTTCGACCAGAGCCTGCTTGACGCCGCAGGCGCGCTGATACCGCGCCTGCGCCAAGCGGGTGGCGGGCTCAAAATCGACTTGCCGCAACAGGCCGAGCAGGTGCTGCGGGCCGACGCGACCGATGCCATTTATTTTGTGGTGCGCGGCGCAGCCGGCAACGGGTTCGCCGGCGATCCTGATTTCCCGGTGTTGCGCCCTCCGTTGGATCTGAAAAATACGCTAGCCTACGATGGCGCCATGCGCGGCGAGGGGATCCGGATCGTCGCGCTGAATACGACGGTTGGTGCCGAAACCGTGACCATCGGCGTGGCCAAGACCCTGCGCAAACGCCAGCAAATCCGGCATGCGATCTTCCGCGCACTCATTTTGCTTGAGACCATGCTGACGCTGGCATCGATCGGCTTGATCTGGTTTTCCGTCACTAACGGTCTGTTGCCCCTGCAGCGGATGCGGGGCGACCTGAATGCGCGCAGCGGCGAGGATTTTTCGCCAATCCGGGACGACCAGGTGCCCTTTGAACTGGTTCCGGTGGTCAGCGCCTTTAATGGCTTGCTCGACAAAGTGCATGCCGGCGCCAAGGCCCAGCACGATTTCCTGGCCAATGTGGCCCATCAGTTGCGCACGCCGCTGGCAGGACTGAAATTTCAACTTGAATGGCTGGGCCAGCGCCATGAGGCTGAATCGGAAACCATGCATTCGATCAAGCTGATGTTGTCCTCGACCGAGCGCATGATCCGCCAGACCAACCAGCTATTGGCGCTGGCGCGGGCCGAGCCGAGCCATTTCGAAAAAGCCCGGCTAGAGCCGCTCGAACTGAATTTGCTGGTGGAGGAATCGGTCCAGCAATTCGTTGAGGAAGCGGCCAAGAAGCGCATCGATCTCGGCTTTAATCTTGCGCGCACGGTTGTGGTAGGTGAGCGCTTCATGTTGCGCGACTTGATCGATAACCTGATCGACAACGCCATCCGCTACACACCGCAGCACGGGACGGTAACCGTCAGCTGCATCGCGGACGCCCTGTCCGGCCGGCTGGTGGTCGAGGACAGCGGGCCTGGCATTCCGCCGGCCAAGCGCGAACTGGTATTCAACCGCTTCGTGCGGCTCGACGACAAGATCACCGGCAGCGGATTAGGCCTTGCCATTGTGCGCGACATCGCGCTCGCGCATGGCGCCAGCATCACCCTCGATTCCCGCCCTGGCCGACCCGGCTGCATTTTTTCGGTGCGGTTCCCGGCCTAAATTTGTTGCAAATCAAAAATATTTCCTATTGTCAGTTGTTTGTCAGCATTTCCTCAGGGAAATGACAGCTTGCTGCGCTAGTATGATCAAGCACATGTTGTTTCTTGGTATCTTATTTGGATCGCGTAAGTCGCTGCATCAAGTCTAATTCCATCTGCCGGTGAATGCGCTGCAGTCGCGCCTGGCCGCAATATGGCGCGCCACATGAAATCGAAAAAACAGAGTTGATCCGAGCATCTCAAAGGGACATGAAGAAGATTCCAGTGAAACCAGTAAGACAGGAAATGGCATGAAAACGCAAAACGGTTTCTCGATAGTTGAATTGATGGTCACGTTGGCGATTGCGGGAATTCTTTTGGCCGTCGCGCTACCAAGCTTCACAACCATGATCATCGGGAATAACCTGAGCTCCCAAAGCAATGACCTCATGTCAGATCTCGGACTGGCGCGCAGTGAGGCGGCGAAAATTGGCGCGCGAGTAACGCTCTGTATCAGTTCCGACGGCGCCAGTTGTACTGCTGGATCTGACTGGTCATCCGGAAGAATTGTATTCATTGATGCACCACCCTATGGCACGGTGGATGTCGTCGACGTTTCCCATACTGCCGCCGACCTCATTCTCAAGGTCAGCAAGCCTAGCCGAGGCGGCAATACGCTGGTGAGTAGTTTTAGCACTGGTTATGTTCAGTATCTTGGGAGCGGGATTACCAATTTAAGCGGTGTCAGCAACGCATTCACTCTTTGCCATAGTGGTTCGATCGGCCGCATAGTCACGATAAGCGTGACCGGTAGAGCACATGGCGATCTAACCGCAAGTAACTGTCCATAGGGGTAAAACCGAAATGAGCACAGCAACGCATTTTCCATTCTGCGCGCAGAAACTCGCACTTGCGGGAGGACTTTGTGTTTTTACGCTGCAGGATGCGGTTCTGCCACGCGCAGTGGTGATATCAGCCCTGGGTGCGACTTACGACCCGCAGATAGTGCGCCGCACCGGTCAAATTTCAAGACGAAAGTCTAGATCGAAGGGCTCGTCCTTGCTCGAAGTCCTCATTGCCATCCTTGTTACCGCGATTGCCTTGCTTGGGCTGGCCAAGCTTCAGGCTGTTGGCCTGAAATACAACCAGACCTCTTCTTTGCGAGGCTTCGCCACCATGCAAGCCTACGATATGGCTGATCGCATGCGCGCCAATCTGGACGCTGTCTATGTCGGCAGCTATGACAACGTGACAACAGCGGCCGGTACCGATCCAGCGTGCTACCCTTCAACCGGTTGCAGCAAAGAGAATATTGTCCTGCATGATATTTATGCATGGAATACCGCCAATGCGGCACTGTTGCCGGGAGGCGGCGGAACGGTGACCCACTCTGCAACCGCACCTTTCATTATTACCGTGAGTTGGACTGAAAAGTGCGGCACAGGGGAAGCGGGCTGCAGCACAGGCGGCACCGTCTCCCGGAATTTCGCCACGAGCTTGCAGCTATGAGTACTCATTATTTTTCCCGTTGGGCACTTGCTACAAGGCCAGGTATCCACACTGGCTGCCTCGCGCCTTGCAAAACGCAGCGTGGAATAACCCTCATTGAACTGATGATTGCGATCACTCTGGGCCTGTTGCTGATGGTCGTCATCAGCAATCTTTTTCTAGGTAGTAAACAGAGCTATAGATCTCAAGACAATTTGGCGCGGCTAAACGAGAACGGCCGTTTCGCCATAGAGCTATTGGAAAAGAATATTCGCGAAGCAAGCTTTTTCGCAATGTCGTTTGTGGCACCAACAGCGTACGCCACGAACTCCCCCGTCTCTTTTGGAATTGCCCCTCCCGCGATTGCAGGTGTCAATAATGCAGGTGCTACCGGCTACTGCGCCACCTGCGACTCGATTACCACCAGTTGGGATTCTGCAACTGATTGCCTCAATACCGCGACTCCTGCTGGGCGGGCAGTCAACAAATTCTACGTAAATACTGGTAATCAATTAATGTGCCTCGGCAACGGCAATGCCACAGCCCAAGTCTTGCTGGACAACGTTGAGGATATGCAAATTCTTTATGGGGAGCGAATTCGTCCCAATCAGCGCTATCTCCCGGCTGGGACGTCCGGTTTGGATATGGAAAGAGTCGACACAGTGCTGCTGTGCATACTGCTTAGAACAGCTGACAACGGTCTTGCTCCTCAGGCGCAAAAATATACCACCTGCAGCGGGACGCAGGTTACAGCCACCGACCGCTATATCCGGCGCGCCTTCACGGTCATCGTCACCATGCGCAACCGATCCTTATAGCAAAAAATGGCATCCACTATGAAATCTCGCTTATTGCCTGTTTTTGCCTGGGTTACCGTACGAGGGGCACTGTATGGGCGCAGTCTGGCTCCTCGTAAGCACGCATCGTTGGTAACACTGGCAACGAAGTGCGTTAAGGATTTCCTTATGTATCCAGAAATCGTTCTCTGCAATCTGTCAAGTGCTCCCAGCTCAACACGGTACACGACACCGTTACGTGCAACATTGGGCAAGCAGTCAGGCGCAGTACTCGTGATCAGTCTGATCTTCATGGTTATCCTGACCATGCTAGGCGTAATCGGGATGCAATCGAGCACGTTGAGCGAACGCATGGCGGGAAATGCGCGTGACCGCAACCGGGCTTTTCAGGCGGCAGAATCAGCCATTACGGATGCGATTAGGGATATTCAAAATTCTGGCCGTATTTCAGGTATGACCGGCGCCGATGCCGTTTGCACCAATGGTTTGTGCTGCAACTTGATCGGTCTGGTTTGTCGCGAACCGGGCACCCCGGTGTCCGATAGTTTCAGCATGAGTGCCCCCCCCAGTGTTGCTTACGGAACCTATACTGGTGCCCCCGCTCTGGATTCTGCGTTAGCCCAGAGTCCTCGCTACCTGATAGAACCTTTCCAGATCGAAAATAATGCACATAGATATTACCG
>JANPCW010000736.1:0-3952 GCA_031431155.1 Janthinobacterium sp.
AGTTGGCGCATGGATACGAGGGACATGATAGGACTCCAGACTAATAGTAAACTGTGTGGCGGCAATCGCTGGTTTAGCGCTGTTGCCGGCTTTTAATCAAATTCTCCGACCTTGACGATTTTCAACGCATTGGTGCCGCCGACCTGACCCATCGGCTCGCCCCAGGTCACCACGATCATGTCGCCTTTCTTGACGACCCCGTTGGCGACCATCAAATCCTCGGCCTGCTTGAGCACCACGGCGCTGCCTTCCGTTTGCAGCAAACGATAGGCGCGCACATTGCGGTACAGCGCAGCCTTGCGCTCGGTGGTCTGGCTCGGGGTCAATGCAAAAATCGGCGTATCGATGCTGTGGCGGCTCATCCAGAGCGCGGTCGAACCGGACTCGGTCAGGGCCACGATCGCCTTCACCCGCAAATGGTGGGCGGTAAACAAGGCGCCATAGGCAATTGACTGGTCGATGCGGGTAAAGCGCACATTGAGGAAGTCGGCGTCGAGCTTGTTGTACTCGGATTGTTCGGCTTCCACGCATATGGCGGCCATCATTTCGACGGTCTCGACCGGGTATTTTCCCGAGGCGGTCTCGGCCGACGTCATCACCGCGTCGGTGCCGTCCAGCACGGCATTGGCCACGTCCGACACTTCGGCCCGGGTCGGGACCGCGTTGAAGATCATCGATTCCATCATCTGGGTCGCCGTGATCGCCAACTTGTTGGAGGCGCGCGCCATCTTGATCATGCGCTTTTGCAGCGCCGGCACGGCGGCATTGCCCACTTCCACCGCCAGGTCGCCGCGCGCGACCATGATGCCGTCGGACGCATCCAGGATCGACTGCAGCGCGGGAATCGCTTCGGCGCGCTCGATCTTGGCGATCATCATCGGCTTGTGGTGATACGGCTCGCCGGCAATATTGGCCAACTGGCGCGCCATTTCCATATCGGTCGCGCTCTTCGGGAACGAGATCGCCAGGTAATCGGCCTGGAAGCTCATGGCGGTCTTGATGTCTTCCATGTCCTTGGCGGTCAGGGCCGGTGCTGTCAGGCCGCCGCCCTGGCGGTTGATACCCTTGTTGTTGGACAGTTCGCCGCCTATCTTCACGGTGGTATAGATCTCGCTGCCGGCGATCTTGTCGACCACCAGCACGATCAAGCCATCGTTGAGCAGCAGCACATCGCCCACCCGCACGTCGCGCGGCAAGGCCTTGTAGTCGAGGCCGACACGGTCCTGGTTGCCCAGCTCGCCGTTTTCGCCCCAGCGCGCGTCAAGGATGAACTTGTCGCCGTTTTCCAGAAGAATCTTGCCGCTTTCAAATTTCCCGATCCTGATTTTCGGACCCTGCATGTCCGCCATGATCGCCACTTCGCGGCCGCACTCGGCGGCAGCCTGGCGCACCAGCCTGGCACGCTCGATATGGTCCTGTGCGTTGCCATGGGAAAAATTCAAGCGCACCACGTCCACCCCGGCCCGTATCATGCGGATCAGAATGCCGATTTCTGTCGATGCGGGGCCAATGGTTGCGACGATCTTGGTACCACGGGGCATAGGATTCCTTGAATGATCAAACAGGTCGGCGGGTAAGTGGGAAGCGCAGCGAACGGCCTGCGCGTCGGTTTTTTTCTTAATCGGCACTGCGCTGCATCAGGATTTCGACCGCAGGCAGGGTCTTGCCTTCCAAGAATTCCAGGAAGGCGCCTCCGCCGGTCGAGATATACCCAATTTTATCGGTAATATTGTATTTTGCAATCGCGGCCAGGGTATCGCCGCCGCCCGCGATCGAAAACGCGCGCGAGTTGGCGATGGCCAGCGCCAGGGTCTTGGTGCCTTCGCCGAACTGGTCGAACTCGAACACGCCGACCGGGCCGTTCCAGACAATGGTGCCGGCGCTGGCGATTTTTTCGGCCAGCATGGCCGCAGTTTTCGGTCCGATGTCCAGGATCATGTCGTCGTCGGCCACATCCCTGACGTCCTTGACGGTGGCAACGGCAGTGGCCGAGAACTCCTTGGCGCACACCACGTCAACCGGGATCGGCACTTGCGCGCCGCGCGCGGCCAGCATGTCGATGATCGCGCGCGCCTCCGCGACCAGATCGGCTTCCACCAGCGACTTGCCGATGTTGAGTCCGACTGCCTTCATGAAGGTATTGGCGATGCCGCCGCCGACGATCAGGCTGTCGACCTTGTCGGCCAGCGCCTTCAGGATCGATAACTTCGACGATACCTTGGAGCCGGCGACAATGGCCAGCAAGGGCCGAGCCGGCGCGCCCAGGGCTAGTCCCAGCGCATCGAGCTCGGCCGCCAGCAGCGGGCCGGCGCACGCGATTGGCGCGAACTTGGCGATGCCGTGGGTAGGCTTCGGCGCGGTGCGCGGTGCCGAACGCATCGTTGACATAGATATCGCACAGAGCGGCCATTTTTTTGGCCAGCTCGTCGCTATTTTTCTTCTCGCCCGGGTTGACGCGGCAGTTTTCCAGCAGCACCACTTCGCCCGGCTTCAAACCGGCCAGGTTGGCGCCATCGACCCAGTTTTGCTTCAGTTCCACTTTTTGCCCGAGCAATTCGGACAGGCGCGCGGCGACCGGTGCCAGGCTGTCCGCCGGCTTGAATTGCCCTTCGGTCGGACGCCCGAGGTGGGAAGTGACCATCACGGCCGCGCCGGCATCGAGCGCAGCGCGAATCGCTGGCACCGAGGCACGGATCCGGGTGTCTTCGGTGATATTGCCGGCATCGTCTTGCGGCACATTCAAGTCCGAGCGGATGAAGACGCGCTTGCCTTGCAGCGCATTGCGCGCGATCAAATCCTGCAATCGGGTGAAGTTCTGAACAACTTGCATGGCTACCCAACGATCGAGTTTTATAAAGACCGCTATTTTACCGCAAGCCCTGCCCTGACAAGTCGCTTGTTAAAAAACATGCAACAAACGCAAAGCTGTAAAGGACACCATGCCGAACACGATGGTTTGCAACATGTTTTTTGTGAGCACGTAAAAGACGATCGCCGCTATTCCTGCGAGCAATTTATAGTTGGCCAGTTCCAGTTGCAGCTGGCCGTTATTGAGCAGCAAATCGGGGGCAATGATGGCGGCAAGGGCGCAGGCAGGCGCGTAGCGCAATATTTCCTGCACCCGCTTCGGAATGGTCACATGATGGCCGACCAGCCAAAAGCTGCTGCGGGTGGCCGCCGTCGCCACCACCAGTACCGCGATGGTGGCCCAAATTTCCCAGTCAGACATGTTTTCTACCCCATTTTTCCGCGAATTCTTCAACTGCCATCGCGCTCACCATGCCCAGGATGACGGCGGCGAGCAGGCCCAGCTTGTACGGCATGCCTGCCGCCAGCACCGCCACCACGCCGGCCACGATCACGCCGCACAACAGCGCCCGGTTCACCACCATTGGCACCGTAATGCAAATGATGGCGAGGGTGCCGGCAAACCCCAGCCCCCACTCGGCCGGCACCGTACTGCCAAGCAAGATTCCAGCAACCGAACCGACTTGCCAGGCCGCCCAGTTTGGGTACAGCAAGCCTTTCAGGTAAGGCAGTTTGCCGGGCAGAGGCGCCTCACCGGAGAAGCGTTGCAGAAACAGCGCCACCGACATGTCGCCCGAGACATAGCCCAACAGGAATCGCTTGTACCACGGCAAGTGTGCGAAATGGGGCGCCAGCAGCACCGAGAAAATCACGAAGCGCAAATTGACCACCACGGCCGTCGCAAAGATGACCCAGATCGGCGCATGGGCCGTGATGAGCGGCAGCGAGGCCAGTTGGGCAGAGCCGGCGAACACCAGCAAGGTCATCGCCAGCGCCTGTGGCACCGACAGGCCGGTCTTGACCATCGCCACGCCGACCACCAAACCCCAGGCGGCGATGCCGAACAGGGTCGGCATGCCCATTTTCAAGCCGGCGCGCCAGGCCGCTTGATCTTGATCATCCGCGTCGATGGCCGCTAGCGGTG
>JANPCW010000737.1:0-1544 GCA_031431155.1 Janthinobacterium sp.
CACGAAGGTAGCGTCCGACACCAATCTGCTGCGCGATGTCTTTGCCGATTGGGCGCTCTCGTTTGTCGCCCACCTGCTCACGCTGGTGGCCATGCTGATCGTGATGTTCGCGCTGAACCAGCAACTGGCATTGGTGGTGGCGGCCACCCTGCTGCCGCTGCTGGTGGTGATCTTTTTTCTGAACCGGCGCGTCAAGGCCTCGGCGCAAGACCAGCGCCGCCATGAAGGGCGCATGGCATCGCGCCTGAATGAAGTGCTGTCGTCGATCGCGCTGGTGCAAGCCTTCGGGCGCCAGAACTATGAAGAGGGCCGCTTCCAGGCCGAAATTGAAGCGAATTTCCACAGCGGCATTCGCAGTGCGCGCAGCATCGGCGCCATCACCAAGGCCACCGCTGTCGTGACCGCAGCCAGCACCGCGATCATCGTGCTGCTCGGCGCGCAGCAAGTGCTGGCCGGTCGGCTCAGCCCCGGCGGACTGCTCATATTTCTCGCCTACGTCAATAGCCTGTATAAGCCGGTGCGCGACCTCGGAAGACTGTCCGCCAAGTTCGCCCGTGCCGCCGTCAGCGCGCAGCGGGTGGAAGAGATTCTCGCCACCGAGCCCGAGATCGAGGACGATGCCGACGCCATCGACCCCGGCCGGCCGGCCGGCGAGATCGTTTTTGAGGACGTGTCGTTCGGCTACCCCGGCGGGCGCCAGGTGCTCGAGCACGTCTCGTTGCGGATCGCGGCGGGCGAACGGGTGGCGATCGTGGGGCCGTCCGGGGCCGGAAAATCGACCCTGGTGTCGCTCTTGCTGCGGCTATATGAACCGACCGGCGGGCGCATCTTGCTCGACGGTATTGATATCCGCCGGCTGCGCCGCGACAGCCTGCGCCGCGAGATCGGCATCGTGTTGCAGGACAACGTGCTGTTTGGCGTGTCGGTGCGGGAAAACATCGCCTATGGTCACCCGCAAGCCAGCGCCGAAGCCATTGAGCGCGCCGCGCGCGACGCCCGGGCCCACGAGTTCATCGTCGAGATGCCGGCCGGCTATGAGACCGAGATCGGGGAACGCGGCGCCACGTTGTCGGGCGGCCAGCGCCAGCGCCTGTGCCTGGCGCGCGCGCTGGTCAAGCAACCGGCGATCCTGCTGATGGATGAGCCCACCGCATCGATCGACGCGACCTCGGCCAGGCTGATCCGCGAGTCGGTGGCCCGGGTCCATCGACACCGCACGCTGCTCGTCATTTCCCATGAATATGCCGACATGGCGTGTTACGACCGCATCCTGGTGCTCAAGGATGGCCGGATCGTCGAATCGGGTCCGCACGATGCCTTGCTGCAGGCCCGCGGCACCTATCTTGCCCTGGTGGAGGCCCGTCATGTTTGATCACCTGCCCGTTGCCAGCAACAGCATGCCGCTGGCCGCTATCGGTGCGGCGCGCCCGACCCTGCTATTTTATTGCCAGCATTCGCTCGGGATCGGCCATTTGACGCGCTCGTTTGCGCTGGCCGATGCGCTGGCGCGCTGTTTCCACGTGGTGTTCTTGAATGGCGGCCGG
>JANPCW010000738.1:0-3801 GCA_031431155.1 Janthinobacterium sp.
GCGGACTATGTGTTCAGCCTGAAACGCTTGTACGACCCGGCGCTCAAGTACCCGTGGCTGTTCCTGTTCGAAGGCAAGATTCTGGGAGACGCCGCGCTCAAGGTCAACGGGCGCCAGTTCAGCTACGACACCACGGTTGCGGGCTTGCAGGCGCTCGACCGTTACACCCTGCGCATCCGGCTGACGGCGCCCGACCCCAATTTCCCGTTCTACATGGCGATGCCGGCCTCGGGCGCGATGGCGCGCGAAGTGGTCGACGCTTATCCGGGCCAGGTCGGCAATCACCCGGTGGGCACCGGCCCGTTCATGGTCAAAGAATGGAAGCGCAGCGACAAGATCGTGCTGCAGGCAAACCCGGGCTCGACCGCCGTGTTCGATGGCAGCGCCGGCCCCGATCGGCCCGATGGGCAAGATCGCGCGCTTGCGGCCGCGCTCAAGGGCCAGCGCCTGCCGCGGGTGGACCGGGTCGAAATCAAGATTGTCGAGGAATACCAGGCCCGCATGCTCGGTTTCCTGAAGGGGGAATTCGACTATCTGGAGCAGGTGCCCGAATCGATGACCGACATGGTCCTGGCCGGCGGCGCGCTGAAACCGGCGCTGGCGGCGCGCGGCATGCAGCTGTCGCAATTCCCCGTGCTGCAAACTTATTACATGTGGATGAACATGGACGATCCGGTGATCGGCGGCTATACCAAGGACAAGCTTGCCTTGCGGCGCGCGATCGCCCTCAGCTATAACGGCCCGGAAGACATTGCCCTGCTCAAAAAAGGCTTGGCGATCCCGGCCCAGTCCCCGTTGCCGCCCAATGTGCTCGGCTACGACCCTACTTACCGCAGCCCGGTCGCCTATGACCCGGCCCTGGCGCGCGCCTTGCTCGATCGCTTCGGCTACCGCCAGCGCGACCAGGACGGCTTCCGGTTGATGCCCGACGGCAAGCCCCTGAGCCTGCTCATGCATACCGAACCGAACCCCGCGGGCCGCCTGCGCGACGAACTGTGGCGCAAGAGCCTGGCCGCGATCGGGATCCGGGTCACGTTCAAGAACGACAAAAAGACCGAGATCATCAAGGCATCCCGCCTGGGCAAGGTGCAAATGTTCGAAACCAACTGGATAGCTGATTTTCCCGACGGCGACAATTTCTTCCAGCTGCTGTACGGGCCGAACAGCGGGCGCGCCAACTACGCCCGCTTCAACCTGCCCGCATATAACAAGCTGTATGAGCAAGCGCGCCTGTTGCCCGACTCGCCCGCCCGGCGCACCCTGTACCGCGACATGTCGCAACTGATCCACGGCTACACGCCCTGGGTGTTGCTGACCCATCCGATATCGGCCGATCTGAGACAACCGTGGTTAAAAAACTACAAGCGCCATCCGGTGGAATTGACGACTTGGCGCTACCTCGATCTCGATGTTGCGGAACGGACGCGCGGGGTAAGAGCGGCGCGCTAATCAATGCCTCAGTTCCACGTATAGCAGCATCACGGCGGGGATCAGAAATCTGTTCGACAAGGCCCCTCCGTTTGCCGTGACCTATCATAGCAACACGGGAGCCGGCAGTTCGTGGGAGACGCGGGTAGCCGATCCACGTGGCCGCGCCTATACTTTGATGGCGAATTACAAGTTCCTGTAGTCGTCCGCTCGGCAATGCCCCCTTCGCCCACCGCGCGGACTCCACAGGTCTGGCGCAGTGGTTTGTTTTTTATCGGATTGATTCGCAATCGAGGCCAGTCGATGCCCAGTAGCGACAAGTTCAGCAGGCGCGCATTTTGCGCGCTGGTGGCGGCAGCGGCTGCTACCGCGCTGCCCGCCGCCGCCACGGCTAGAGCAGGGCCGGATGCACACGGAAGGAAGCGAGCCTTGATCAAACCAGCCAGACTTAAACCGGGCGACCTAGTCGGTATCGTCGCTCCCGGCGGCCACACCGACGACGACGCCATCGCGCGCGCCGTCACCAATATCGAAGCGCTGGGCCTGCGCGTCAAGCTCGGTGCCAACCTGCGCGAGGTGCGCGGCAATTACGCCGGCAGCATCGGGCAGCGGCTGGACGACTTGCATGGCATGTTCCTCGACCGGGAGGTCCGTGCGATCTGGGCGATCCGGGGCGGCTCCGGCTCCATTTCGCTGCTGGCGTCGATCGACTACGCCCTGATCCGCGCCAACCCAAAAATTTTGATCGGCTATTCCGACATCACGGCCCTGCACCTGGCCATTTACCGTCATGCCGGCTTGGTCACCTTCCACGGCCCGGTGGCGTCGTCGCGCTTGTCGGACTATGCGCGGACCCACCTGCAAGCGGTTCTGATGGCGCCGCAGCCAAGCCACACGATTCCGATGGCGCTCGAAAACAGCCAAAAAGACGAGCTGGCGCCCCACTTCGCGATCCGCACCGTGCATGGCGGGCAGGCCACGGGCCGGCTGATCGGCGGCAACCTATCGATGGTCAGCGCGCTGGCGGGAACCAAGTATGCGGCCGATTTTAGAAACAGCATCGTATTCCTGGAAGAGGTCGACGAAGCGCCGTACCGGATCGACCGCATGATGACCCAGTTGCAGCTTAGCCAGGGTTTCGAGCACGCGGCAGGATTGATGCTGGGGGTATTTGAGAATTGCGGACCGCCCGACGAGGATCCGTCCTTGACGCTGGAGCAAACGTTGGATCAGCATCTGCAGCCGCTCACGATCCCTGCCGTTTACGGCTACTCGTTCGGCCACATCCGCGACCAATTCACGTTACCGGTGGGCGTTATGGCGACCCTGGATACGGAACGTCAAACCCTCACGCTGCTCGAACCGGCCGTCGTGTAGCGGCCCGTAACAGCAGAGCTCACGAAGTCCATACCGGCTGCCGCTTGCCCAGGAAGGCGTCGATCCCTTCGCACGCGTCTTCTTCCATCATGTTGCGGGCCATGACGTCGGCCGCGTAGTCATAGGCATCGCCAAGCGCCATTTGGCGCTGGCGGTAGAACATCGATTTGCCGTAGCGTACTGCCGCCGGACTCTTGGCCATGATCGCGGCGGTCTTACGCGCCACCGCCGCGTCGAGTTCGTCCTCGGGAACCGCCTCGTTGATCAGTCCCCAGTCGCACGCAGTCGCAGCGTCGATGAAGCGTCCCGTGATCAGCATGTCGAAGGCCCGCTTGGACGATACATTGCGCGACAAGGCGACGGCCGGTGTCGCGCAGAACAAGCCGACGTTGATGCCCGAGACGGCAAAGCGTGCGCTATCGGATGCGATCGCCAAGTCGCAACTGGCGACCAACTGGCATCCTGCCGCAGTGGCGATGCCATGCACGCGCGCGATGACCGGCACGGGCAGGGCCTGAATGCTCTGCATCACCCGGGCGCAGCGTGCGAACAGTGCTTGGTAGTAGGCCAGGCGAGGTGTGCGGCGCATTTCGCGCAGGTCGTGTCCGGCGCAAAAGGCCTTACCGGCGCCGGCCAGGACCACGCAACGCACGCTGGCGTCCAGGGCAATGGCATCGAGCTCGCCTTGCAATGCGGCGAGCAACGCCTCGGACAAGGCGTTGAACTGCAGGGGCCGGTTCAAGCGCAGCGTTGCGACGCCGTCGCGGTCTTCTCGCAGCAGGGGCGTTTCTGTCATCGGGTTGTGTTGGTCCATTAAGGCACTCCTGGGATTTACTTGCATGGAAACGGGAAAAAAGGCGACGACGGCGTGTAGGACGGATGAGCGCAGCGCTATCCGCCGCGCGCAAATTGGCGGATTGCGGCCGGTCACCGGCGCTCATCCGTATATGGACTCCTCCTGGTTTGCAAGTCATTTGTTGCTTTGGCATTGGTTGC
>JANPCW010000739.1:0-1923 GCA_031431155.1 Janthinobacterium sp.
CGAGATCGATGGGATGCGTTAACACCGGTTGATTGCACCGGTTGATCGCATCACCCTCGCGCGTCGCGCAGCGGCCGAGTTTCGCTTGCCATATGACATCGCTGCGATCCTGAAATAAATGGCATGTTCGCCGGAACCATCGTGGTGGCAAATATTCAAACCACTGAGCTGCCCGATTCAACGGGAGTCGTTTTATGCAGGCGTTTTCTCATCGCCGTCGCCTTCTCCGATCTTTGCTGGCACTGGGCGCCAATGCCATGCTCGGTCCGGTATCTGGCTCGGCGCCGACGGCGGCCAACCGGGCAAACCGCACCCGGCCCATCCTGTCCAATGGCGAAACCTTACCCGTGATCGGACTGGGAAGCTGGATCACTTTCAACGTGGGCGACGACCGAGTCGCGCGCGACAACTGCATGGAGGTAATGCGCAACTTTTTCGATGCCGGCGGGCGCCTGATCGATTCTTCGCCGATGTACGGCTCTTCGCAAGAGGTGATTGGCGACGGGCTGAAAAAGCTGGGCATGGCGTCACGGGCGTTCTCGGCCGACAAGGTCTGGACTTCCTCCGGCTCGGGCGGCCCGAACCAGATCGAGACCTCGCGCCGCTATTGGGGCGTGGGGCGTTTCGATCTGCTGCAAGTCCACAATTTGCTGTCCTGGCCAGCGCATCTGGAAACGCTTTTTTCCATGAAGTCAGCCGGCCGGCTGCGTTATGTCGGGATCACGACCTCGGAAGGCCGCCGCCATCAAGAAATCGAACAAGTCATGCGGCGCTACCCAATTGACTTCGTTCAAATCTCATACAACATTCTCGACCGCGAAGCCGAGGCACGGATTCTTCCTCTGGCGCGCGAGCGGCGCATTGCCGTGATCGCCAACCGGCCATTTCGCCAAGGGGAACTGATCAAGGCGGTTGCGCGTTATCCATTGCCGCCCTGGGCGCTTGAAATCGATTGTGCGAACTGGGCTCAGTTCCTGCTCAAGTTCATCGTTGGCCATCCAGCCGTCACGTGCGCCATTCCGGCGACCTCCAGCGTGGCGCATGTGCGCGAAAACATGGGGGCCGCACTTGGCCGCCTGCCCGATGAAGCAATGCGCCGGCGCATGATCGCCCATGTCGAGAAGCTCTGATGACCGAGTGGTGGACCTATACTCTGGTCGATTTCCTGATGTTTTCGAAGCAGACTTACTACCGCCTGTTCGAACTCTACAACAGAGAGATATGGCCGCTGCAGATTTTGGCGATCGCGCTCGGTATCGTGATCCTGCATTGCGTGCGCCACGGTGGCGCCTGGCACGCAAAGCTCGTGACGGCGCTGCTCGCGGCATGCTGGCTTTGGGTGGCGTGGGCCTATCACATCGAGCACTTCGCAACCATCCATTGGGCGGCCCGGTATTTTGCGATCGGCTTCGCGTTAGAGGCACTGCTACTGATCTGGTTTGGGATCATGCGTGGTCAACTGTCATTCGAACCCGCTGCCAGCGTGCACCAGCGCGCCGGTTTCTACCTGTTCTTGTTCGCCCTGGTTATTCAACCGCTGATCGGGCCGGCCATGGGGCGGCCGTGGCGACAGACTGAAATCTTCGGCATCGCGCCCGACCCAACCGTCATCGCAACCCTCGGCATTTTGCTGGCGTCGGGCCGGCCGCGCACGCTGCTGCTATTCATTCCGCTCATGTGGTGCATCGTCAGCGGCACCACACTGTGGGCGATGCAAGCGCACGCTGCCCTGCTGATACCGCTCATTGCCGTGCTGGCGTCATTCATGATGACAAGGGGGCGCACGTAAGACTGCACACATCGCCTTCTGGATGCCGGCGGCGATGCCCTCGAAGTTGGTGTTAGTCAGGTCGTACAAAGTAGCGAATTCTCCCAGCTCAGAGCGTTTTTTCAGCCATGCGTTGGTCGCCAGTTCGCTCCCCG
>JANPCW010000740.1:0-1860 GCA_031431155.1 Janthinobacterium sp.
GACGATCTCGGGCAGACGCGGGAGGCGCTGCGCCGGCTCGGGCAAGGCCAACCTGCCAGTTTTGAGAACCGCTGCCGGTGCGCCGACGGCCATTACAAGTGGCTGGTGTGGAGCGTCAATCCGGTGCCCGAGGAGCGCCTGCTGTACGCCGCCGCCCACGACGTGACGGGCCGCAAGGATGCCGAGACGGCGCTGCGCACCGAATATGCGTTTCGCAAGGCGATGGAGGAATCGGTGGTGGCCGGCTTGCGCGCGATCGATCTGGCCGGCCGCATTACCTATGTCAACCCGGGGTTTTGCCAAATGGTCGGGCGCAGCGCCGCCGAGCTGGTCGGCACGCTCCCGCCGTTCTCTTATTGGCCGCCGGCCGACCGCGAGATCATGCAGCACAACCTGGACCTGACGCTGTCCGGTCAAGCTCCCAAGAGCGGCTTCGAGATTCGAGTGCAGCGCGCCGACGGAGAATGCATCGACGTGCGCCTGTACGTCTCGCCGCTGATCGATAGCGCCGGCCAGCAGACCGGCTGGATGGCGGCGATGCACGACATCACCGAACCGAAGCGCGCGCGCGCCGAGCTGGAGTCGGCGCACGAGCGCTTCGTTGCCGTGCTCGACGGGCTCGATGCCGCGGTCCATGTGATCGACGCGCGCAGCGACGAAATCCTCTACGCCAACCGCGCCTTCTGCGCCATCTTCGGTTTCGACACCATCGGCGCCGATTGCTGGCAGCGCACCGCCCACGACCACCCGGGGCGCGCCGCGCTGCTGTGCGATCCGCGTTTGCTGGCGCTGGCCGACCTGCCGCGCGAACTGTATGACGGCGCGGTCCGCAATGGGCTGACCGGCCGCTGGTGCCACCTGCGCGAACGCGCCATCAAGTGGGTGGACGGGCGCGTGGTGCGCATGGTCGTGGCCACCGACATTACCGACCGCAGACAGCTCGACGAGGAGAACCTGCGCCAGCAGACCCGGCTTGAACAGACCTCGCGCTTGATCACGATGGGCGAGATGGCCTCATCGCTGGCGCACGAACTGAACCAGCCTCTGGCCGCGATCGCCAACTACTGTTCCGGCTCGGTCAAACGCCTCGCCAGCGGCGGCGCCTCGACCGACGAGCTGCTCGGCGCCATGCAAAAGGCCAGCGCGCAGGCCGAACGTGCAGGCAAGATCGTGCGTCGGGTGCGTGACTTCGTGAAAAAGAACGAGCCGCAGCGTACCAGCTGCCAGCTGCACGAGATCGTCGACGAGGCAATCGGCTTTGCCGAGATCCCGGCGCGCGACCGCGGCGCGCGCCTGGTTACCGACATCGCGTCCGATCTGCCGCCTGTGTTCGCCGACCGCATCATGATCGAGCAGGTGCTGCTGAACCTGTTGAAAAACGCGATCGAGGCGATGCAGGAGACGGCGCCGAAGGAGCGCGCGGTGGTGCTGAGCGCCTATCTTGACGCCGATGGCACGATCGCGGTCGCGGTCGCCGATCGCGGTTGTGGCATCGCTGCCGAAAGCGCCGAACAGTTGTTCGCACCGTTCTATACTACCAAGCCGGAGGGCATGGGAATGGGACTGAACATTTGTCGTTCGATCATCGAGCTGCACGAAGGGCGCCTGACCGTGGAACCGAACACTGGCGGCGGCAGCGTGTTTCGCTTTACCTTGCCAATTGGAGAATTGTGATGGCCCCCACCGTTTTTGTCGTCGATGACGATGAGGCCCTGCGCGACTCGTTGAAGTGGCTGCTCGAAGCCCACGGCCACCAGGTTGCGCTGTACGACTCGGCCGAGAGTTTCCTCGCCGACGCCGCCGCCGTGGCACATCCCGGCTGCCTGCTGCTCGACGTGCGCATGCCCGGCATGAGCGGCC
>JANPCW010000741.1:0-11668 GCA_031431155.1 Janthinobacterium sp.
GGCTAGCAGCAATCCCGCCGCGCCTTCACCGGGAATTTGACCGCGCTGATTGGCCGATGTGAACAGGGTGCCTTGCGCGGCCCAGTCGCGCACGCTGTCCTCGCCGATGCGCGACTCGCACGCGAACACGATTGCCAGGCAGGGCAGGGCATCGCGCTCGCTTTGCAGGGATAGGTGATCGATCAGCGCAAACGGGGTGGCGCCGGTGCGCTCGGAGGCGCCCGAGAGCGCAAGGCGCTCGGCCGGCCAGCCTTGCTGCGCGATCAGGTGCAGGAACCACTGGCCGGCGGCACTGCGCTGCGCGCCGTCCCACTGGGCCGACAGCAGCGGCGCCAGCAGCAACACGGGGAGTGCTAGTGCGGCGCGCGCGGCCGGGGTCGCGCTCTGGTAGTCGGGCAGCAGCTTGTGCATGACGGCAGTTTGTGCCAACTCGGTGACGACTTCGCTACCCAAGGCCAGCGCGCGCCATTGCTCGCCACTGAAGTGAAGCTGGGCCAGTCCGTTTTGGTTGAGCCAGGGCGCCATCGCCTCCTGTTGCGCCAGTTCGTCGACGTCGTCCATGCGCGCGCTCAGCACCGGGTAGCCGTCGTCGTCGGTCAGCTCAGGGTCGAGTGCGACCTTGGCCGTTTTCGCTTCGATCGCGCCACGCAATTGTTCGCACGATTGCCCGTGCGGCACGCGGATGGCGCCGGCAACCAGATCGAGCACGCCGGCGCGCTGAGCCGGCGGCACTGCCGGTGCGGCGCCAGCGCCCGGCTGCAGCGCGGCGCCGGCCGGGGCGGACGTGACGAGAAGGAATAATTTTTTTCCCAACCAGATCGCGCTCAAGATCGCCGTCGGCAGGGCGAGCAGCAGCAGCGCCAGGTCGGTGCTGGTGGGCATGCGGTTGGTGGAGCGCCAATACCAGATCGCAGCGCCCCAGCTCGCGCTGAAAATTGCCGTCAGCAACAGGCTGCGGCTCAGCCATGGACCCATCAGGGGCGCCCTGCCAGGAAAACCTTGATCATCGTTAAACCTGATCCATGGTGTTTTGTTGAGTGGCGATCAGGACCGCGCCGCAGCCGGTTTTGTCGCCGTCGCGCGCGGCCGGTTTGCCGTCGATGATCAGGGTTGGATCGCCGCTGATGATCGGGGTGGTGCCATGATTGCGGATCGGGCAAGTGGTCTTGTCGCCCACGCGCGCCACCGCAAGATCGCCGCTGCCGGTGTGGGCCGAGGCTTCGATGACGGTTCCGCCGTGCGAGGTCTTATCGCCTAATCTGATCAGTGGGCCAGCCATGTGTTCTCCAATTGTCATCGTTTCATTACGCCAGGCAAACGCATCTCAGTATGCCCGAAATCCATCATCTTCCAGCGCCCGCCCCAAGTGAGGCCCAACGATTCGGCCACTTCGCCATACAGCTGGTAGCCGCGCATGGTCCAAGGGTCTTTCTCTGAAATGACCAGCTTGCCATCGCGCACGAACGCGCAATCGGCGGCCAGGCCATACTGGTGCCAGCTTTGAAAGGCCGCCGCGTTGGTCACGTTCGATCCCATGCGGGCCAGTATGTTTTGGCGCTCGGGACTGCGGTAGCCTTCCAAAATGGCCATCTCGTAGCCGTGCTTGTCCTTCATGATCTTAAAAGCCAACAACAGGCGCTGCGCATAGTCGGCGTTGAGCAAGGTCCAGTTGCGGCTGGCCGACACCAACATTGGACGCACGCCCAATACTTCCTGCGTTGCAAACACCAGCGGCGGCAGCGCGACCGGCGGCGCCAGCTGCTCGCCTTTCAACAGGTCTGCCACCTGCATATTGATTTCGCGGGTCGATACATCAAAACCGCCCAGCATGTTCTTGTCACTGGCGAGCAACGCGAGGATCGGCGGCAGGCAGATCACGGCAGCGCCGGCCAGGCAACTGACGTAATGGCGCCGGATAAAGTCGCCAGCCCGCTGCGCCGACGCATTCGTCGCGCGCGAGAACGACGCCACGCTTTCGCTCTCGCGCCTGGCCATGTGATCGAGCCAACGGTTCACTTGCGTTCCCGCATTCGTCATCGATTGCATCACGAATTCGCGCCCTGCGGGAAACAGCACCATCCAGCTAATAAAGCACGCCAACAGAAAGTAGATCGACACGACCAGTAACAACACAAAGTCCTCAATAAGCGTGAATGAATGCTGTTTAAATGCGTTTATTTTCTTTGGTGCAATGATACGCGTCGGAAAAAAATTTGTAGGAATTATATCGTACCGGCCCGATAATCAGGTTTCAAATACATTTAATTTGTGCATTGCGGTGGCGCCCGGTTGACTTTCAAACATGCGTCGCGGTATTCTCGGGGCGGCGTAAATTGACATGTGACGCTTGACATGTGACGCGGTTTCATTACAAGGAGTTTCAACTTTGCAACGTAGTGACCAACGCCAACCAGGCGCGACAAGACCTAGCCTTTTATCGAGTGACCAGCAGGCAGCGGCTGACAGGAACCGGATGTCGACCAGGGGCAAACCTGCAGCCAACCCCGAGCTTGACCGGCGCGCCGGGTTCCGCACGAGCCGATGGCTGGCGGCCGGAATCGGCGTACTAGCAGTGATGGCCATCAGCGGCGCGTGGATCTCGGGCAATGACAGCAAGACGCGGGTGTTGGCAACCTTGGCCAGCAATGCGCGCCTGCCGGTGACCAATGCTGCCGGCGTGCCCAAGGTTGACACGGTCAATCCCGCGCCCGCGGCGACGATCCGTGACGAGGCTGCGCCTGGCTCAGCGGCCGCCAGCGCCGCTGCAACCGCGCTGGCGGTGCCGGAAAACAAGCAAACGCTCAAAGAAATGCTGAATGCCAAGCCTTCGCCAGCAGCTCCCAAAGGGGGACACGATATTCTCAGCAAGGCGTTGGAGCGCCCATCGGAGCCGGCTACGCCTGCCAAGCCAAAGGCGGTGAGCACGAAACTGGC
Organism: Janthinobacterium sp.; assembly: GCA_031431155.1. Lineage (GTDB taxonomy): Bacteria > Pseudomonadota > Gammaproteobacteria > Burkholderiales > Burkholderiaceae_D > JANPCW01. Next base: position 2,935 of record JANPCW010000741.1, read on the forward strand.
GCTGCAAGTGGCCAGACCAGTGCCGAAAGACAAATCGCCAGCCAAGCCGAGCAAGCCAAAGTTCAAGGCTGAACCGGACAACGACGTCGATTTACTGGCAGCGCTGATGACCCGTGCGCAAGCCAAGCCTGCAGCCAGCAAGGCCGGCGTCAGCACGCAGGAGCAATTGAAGCAATGTAAGCGCTTGCCTTTGTCGGACGCAGAGCAGTGCCGCACCCGCGTTTGCGCAGGGCGCGGGAAAAACGACAGCGAGTGCCGGGCACCGGCATAGGTGCAGCTTGATCGGGAATCGCTTTCGATTTTACAGCTGAGCCGACCGGTGCTTGCCGGGTAGAGCGGCCGAAGGGCGAGGCGGTTTTCTCCGGTATAATTATCGAACGGTCGTACTATTAACGGCCATTCTATTAATTATTAATCGCATGGAACTTGAATGAAACCTTCCCGTTCAGAATTTATCACCGTGCGCGGCTTGCGCACCCATGTGCGCCACTGGGGCAGCGACGCCGCGCCCAAGCTGTTCATGGTGCATGGGTGGATGGACGTATCGGCTTCGTTTCAGTTCGTGGTTGACTGCCTGCAACAAGACTGGCACGTGATCGCCCCAGATTGGCGCGGTTTCGGCCTGACCGAAAGGCCGCGCGCCGACACCTATTTCTTTCCCGACTATATAGCTGACCTCGATGCGATCCTGCTGCACTATTCGCCGGACCAAGCCGTCAACCTGCTCGGCCACAGCATGGGCGGCAACGTGGTGGGCCTGTATGCCGGCGTGCGTCCCGAGCGCGTGCGCAAGCTGATCACGCTGGAAGGCTTCGGTTTGCCCGCATCCCAGCCCGAACAGTCGCCGCGCCGCTACACCGAGTGGCTCGATGCGTTACGCGCACCGACCTCGTTGCGCAGCTACCCGAGCCGCCAGGCGGTGGCTGCGCGCTTGCAAAAAACCAATCCGCGCCTGTCGGATGCGCGCGCGGACTTCCTGTCGCAGCACTGGGCGGCCGAAAACAAGGATGGCCAGTGGGAGATCCTGGGCGATCCGGCCCACAAGAACCACGGTCCGTTGCTGTATCAGGTGGACCAGGTGTTGGCGTGTTGGCGCGCGATCACGGCGCCGGTGTTGTGGGTGGAAGCGGACGACACGACGATGTGGCAGTGGATGGGTCCCAAGCCGCAAGCCCGGATCGAAATCGACCGTCGCATCGGCTATCTTGCCAACGTCACCACCAAGATGGTGGCCGACGCCGGCCACATGTTGCACCACGATCAGCCCGAGGCCTTGGCGCAGATGATTGAACAGTTCCTGGCGCAAGATTAACAACAATTAGCAACATAGGGGCGGCGCTTGCCATGCGCGCTCACAATCCAATGGCGTCGGGCAGCGTACAATTAACGCTTCGCCACCGTGCTCATGTTGTAAAAAGTTGCCCCGTATGCTCAATGTAGACCTTCATTGCCATTCCAATATATCCGACGGCGTGTTGGCGCCGGCGGCGGTCGCCAACTACGCCCATCGCGCCGGAGTCGATGTCTGGGCCCTGACCGACCACGACGAGGTGGACGGCATCGCCGCAGCGCGCGCGGCTGCCAAAACGATTGGCATGCAGTTCGTGCCCGGCGTGGAAATTTCGGTTACCTGGGCTGGAACCACGCTCCATATCGTCGGGTTGCAGATTGATGAGACCAACCCGGACTTGCTGGCCGGCCTGAGCGCCACCCGCTCCGGGCGCGACACGCGCGGGCGCGAAATGGCGGCGCAACTGGCGCTGGCCGGCGTGCCCGACGCCTACCAGGGCGCGCTCAAGTTCGTCGGCAATCCGGACCTGATCTCGCGCACCCATTTCGCGCGCTACATCGTCGAGTGCGGGGTCTGCGCAAATATCCCTGAAGTGTTTCGCAAGTTCCTGATCGAGGGCAAGCCCGGCTACGTGCCGCACCGCTGGGCCACTTTGCCGCAAGCGATGCGCTGGATCCGGGGGGCAGGGGGCATCCCGGTGATTGCGCACCCTGGACGCTACAAGCTCAGCGATCTGGCGCAGGGCGCGCTGTTCGATGAATTCAAGCAACTCGGTGGCGCCGCCATCGAGGTCGTCACCGGTAGCCATACGCCGGATCAATACGACAAATATGCAAAGCTGGCCAACGATTATGGATTTCTGGCCTCGCGCGGAACCGATTTCCATGCGCCTGGCGAATCGCGCATCGACTTTTCCTTGTTGCCGCCGTTGCCGGCAGGCGTGAAACCGGTCTGGCACGACTGGTTCTAGGCGCCGAGGCCGAGCGGCGAGCCCTTGTATTTTCTCCCGCTCGCCCTTATCTTATCGGCTTGTCAATCACGATCAAGCCGGGAGCCTTTCCATGAAACGCATTGTTTTGTTTCTTATCACCAACCTGGCAGTCATGCTGGTGTTGTCGCTGGTGCTGTCCGTGCTGGGTGTGGGACGCGGGGTGAGCGCGGCCGGCATCGATTTTGGCAGCCTGATGGTGTTTTCGCTCGTGGTCGGTTTCACCGGAGCCATCATTTCGCTCTTAATCAGCAAGCCGATGGCCAAATGGTCGACCGGCGCGCGCGTGATCGAGCATCCCTCGACGTCGAACGAACTGTGGCTGGTCAATACGGTCAAGGCGCTGGCCGAGCGGGCCGGCATCGGAATGCCCGACGTGGCCGTGTATGACGGCGAAGCGAACGCCTTTGCCACCGGCGCATTCAAGAACTCGGCCCTGGTGGCGGTTTCGACGGGCTTGTTGGAAAGCATGAGCCGGGACGAAGTGGAAGCAGTATTGGGGCACGAGATCTCGCACGTCGCCAACGGCGACATGGTGACGATGGCCCTGATCCAGGGCGTGGTGAATACCTTTGTCGTATTTTTGGCGCGCGTGGTGGGCTTTTTCGTCGACAAGGTCTTGCTGCGCAATAACGACAATCGCGGTCCAGGGATCGGCTATATGGTCACCGTGTTTGCCTGTGAAATCCTGTTCGGTCTGATTGCCTCGATCATCGTGGCGTGGTTTTCGCGCCAGCGCGAATTTCGCGCCGATGCCGGCTCGGCCAAGTTGCTCGGCAGCGGCGCGCCGATGGTCAAAGCGCTGGCCCGCCTCGGTGGGCTGGAGCCGGGCCGCTTGCCGCAATCGTTCGCCGCGTTCGGGATCATCGGCATTCCCAGTGGCTGGGCGGCCCTGTTTGCCACCCATCCGCCGATGGAACAGCGCATTGCCGCCCTGCAGCGCGTACAATCGTGATACTTTTAACCAGTCGGCCTGATCCGCATGCCGTTCACCTCGCGCAATGAGTCAATTTTTCCAGCTGCACCCCGACAATCCGCAACCGCGCCTGATCAAGCAGGCCGCGCAAATCATTCATTCGGGAGGCATTGTTGCCTTGCCGACAGACTCCTCCTACGCACTGGTATGCCATCTGGACGACAAGGGCGCCGTGGAGCGCCTGCGCCGCATCCGCGGTATCGATGAAAAACACCACCTGACCTTGTTGTGCCGGGACCTGAGCGAGATCGCGGTCTACGCGCGGGTCGACAACCGCCAGTTCCGGCTGCTCAAGGCGGCCACGCCGGGGCCGTTTACCATCATCATGGAAGCGACCAAGGAAGTGCCGCGCCGCCTGTCGCACCCGTCGCGCAAGACAATCGGCCTGCGGGTCCCGGAAAACGCGATCACGCTGGCCTTGCTGGAAGAGCTCGGCCAGCCCCTGATCGGCACCACCTTGCTGCTGCCCGGCGACGAGGAAATGCTCAACGACGCCGAGACCATTCGCGCGCGGCTTGAAAAACAGATTGAGCTGATCATCGATGGCGGCGCCTGCAGCCTGCAGCCGACCACCGTGATCGACTTGACCGGCGACGACGTCGTGCTGGTGCGTCAGGGGCGCGGCGACGGTGCCGTCTTTGGCCTCTAAAACCTCCGCCCATCGGGCCTGCTCCCGGCGCAGCACGCCGGCTCTGATAAAATCGCACCCATGAACGAACTCATTCAAACCATTGCCGTCTACGCACTGCCGGTGCTTTTTGCGATCACCCTGCACGAGGCGGCGCACGCGTATGCCGCCAAATACTTCGGCGACACTACCGCGTTCCTGGCCGGACGCATGAGCCTCAATCCGATCAAGCATATCGACCCGCTCGGCACCATCGCCATCCCGATCGTGTTGTACATCGTCACCAACGGTAGTTTCATCTTCGGCTACGCGAAACCGGTGCCGGTCGATTTCGGCAGTTTGCGCAATCCAAAAAAGCAGATGGCCTGGGTGGCCTTGGCCGGGCCGGCCTCGAACTTTGCGATGGCGCTGGGCTGGCTGATCGTCTCGGTGCTGCTCACGGCGCTGGCAGGCGACGGCAGCTTGTCGACTTTCCTGTGGAAGATGGCCCAGGCCGGGGTGCTGGTCAATATCCTGATGTTCGCCTTTAACCTGTTGCCGATCCCGCCGCTCGACGGCGGGCGCATCGTGACCAGCATCTTGCCGCACCGCTACGCCTACAAATTTTCCAGAATCGAGCCCTACGGCTTTTTCATCGTGCTCGCCTTGCTGCTGCTGAAAGTGTTGCCGGTGCTGGTGGTGCCGATGATGGTGTTCACCGGCGCCATCCTGCAATTTCTGGTACTCCCATTGACCTTACTTTTGAACTGACCCTCTATGTACCCCGATCGCGTTGTTTCCGGTATGCGCCCCACTGGCGCCATGCACCTTGGTCATTACCACGGCGCCCTCAAGAACTGGATCAAGATGCAGGCTGAATTGCCATGCCTGTTTTTTGTCGCGGACTGGCACGCCTTGACCACCCACTACGACGACCCGGCGATCATCGAGCGCAGCGTCTGGGACATGCTGATCGACTGGCTGGCCGCCGGCGTGGATCCGTCGCAATCGACACTGTTCATCCAGTCCAAGGTGCCCGAGCACGCCGAATTGCATCTGTTGCTGTCGATGGCCACGCCGCTCGGCTGGCTCGAGCGGGTGCCGACTTACAAGGACCAGATCGAGAACATGTCGCACAAGGATCTGGCGACCTACGGCTTCCTCGGCTATCCGCTGCTGATGGCCGCCGACGTGCTGATCTACCGCGCCAGCCACGTGCCGGTGGGCGACGACCAGGTGCCGCACGTCGAGATGACGCGCGAAATTGCGCGCCGTTTTAACCATTTGTATGGAAAAGAAAAGGGGTTTGAAGAGAAAGCCCAGGAAGCGGTCAAGAAGCTCGGCAGCAAGCGCGCCAAGTTGTACAGCGAACTGCGCACCGATTACCAGCAAAACGGCAAGGACGAGGCGCTCGAGCAGGCCAAGGCCATGCTGGACGACGCGCAGAGCCTGTCGATGATCGACCGCGAGCGCCTGTTCGGCTATTTGGAAGGTAGTCGCAAGCTGATCCTGGTCGAGCCGCAAGCCCGCCTGACCGTCGCCTCGCGCCTGCCCGGGCTGGACGGGCGCAAGATGTCCAAGAGCTATGGCAATGCGATTGCCCTGCGCGAAGACAAGGATCTGCTCACCAAGAAAATCCGCACCATGCCGACCGACCCGGCGCGCGTGCGCCGCACCGACCCCGGCGATCCGGCCAAGTGCCCGGTGTGGCAGTTGCATCAGGTCTATTCCGATGCGGCCACCAAAGAATGGGTAGTCAAGGGCTGTACCACCGCCGGCATTGGTTGCATCGAATGCAAGCAGCCGGTGATCGATGCGATCATCAAGGAGCAGGAACCGATGCATGAGCGGGCCCAGCCTTACCTCGACGATCCCTCGCTAGTGCGCGCCATCGTGGCCGACGGCTGCGACACCGCGCGCAAGCTGGCGCACGAGACCATGCGCGACGTGCGCGAAGCGATGGGCCTGGCGTACAGCTAGGCGCGCATGGTTGCGGACATTGCATGGGTTGACAGTTTGAGCGGCCCCCGCCTGGCCCGCCTGGTCTCGGCGTGACCGAACTCCCTTCAGCCTGGGTGGGGCGCTTCGCGCCATTGATTCCGGCCGGCGAAGTGCTGGATCTGGCGTGCGGTAGCGGGCGCCATTCCCGTTTCCTGGCGGGGCTGGGGCACCCGGTGCTTGCGCTCGACCGCGACCTGGCAGCATTGGAGCGCGCGGCAGGCGAGGGCATCACGACCTTGCGGCTGGACTTGGAGCAGGCGCCCGATGGCGCCGCCTGGCCATTCGGCCCGGACCGGTTTGCCGCGATCGTGTGTACCAATTACCTGCATCGCGCCTTGATTAACCATATGGTGAAAAGCATTTCATCAAACGGTGTACTCATTTACGAAACCTTCGCCGATGGCAACGCCCAGTTCGGCAAGCCATCCAACCCCGATTTCCTGCTGGCGCCGGGCGAGTTGCTGGACTGGGCCGCGCGCGGCGACTTGCGGGTGGTGGCGTTCGAAGACGGCTTTACGGCCACGCCGAAAGCGGCGATGATGCAGCGCATTTGCGCCGTGAAGCGCGATTTCCCACGCCTGAAAGCGGATCTTGGGCCTGTTTGAATGGTGATTCAATACAAGTCTGCACCACGGGCGCGGGCTATCCGCTACAATCAGGGCTTTATTGACCAAACACAGAACCGACTATGATCAAGGGCAGCATTGTAGCAATCGTCACTCCGATGCACGCGGACGGCAGTCTCGACTTTCCCGGCCTGCGCAAGCTGATCGACTGGCACATCGCCGAAGGCACCGACAGCATCGTCATCGTCGGCACCACGGGCGAATCGTCGACCGTGAGCGTGGACGAGCACTGCGAGCTGATCAAGGCCGCCGTCGAACATACCAGGGGCCGGATTCCCATCATCGCCGGAACTGGCGGCAATTCGACGGCCGAAGCGATCAAGCTGACCGAATACGCCAAGCAGATCGGCGCCGATGCGGCGCTGCTGGTGGTGCCTTACTACAACCGCCCGACCCAGGAAGGGATGTATCAGCATTTCAAGGCGATCGCGCAAGCGGTCGATTTGCCGATCATCCTCTACAACGTGCCGGGCCGCACGGTGGCCGACATGTCCAACGAGACCATCGTGCGCCTGTCCGCCATTCCCAACATCGTGGGCGTGAAAGACGCGACCGGCAATCTCGGGCGCGGCATCGACTTGCTGCGCCTGGTGCCAAAAACCTTCGCCGTCTATTCCGGCGACGATCCGAGCGCCATGGCGCTGATGTTCTGCGGCGGCCAGGGCAACATCTCGGTGACGGCCAACGTGGCGCCGCGCGCGATGCACGAACTGTGTGTGGCGGCCATGAGCGGCCAGATCGCTGCCGCGATTGAGATCAACAATACCGTCTTTCCCTTGCACCAGAAGCTGTTTGTCGAGCCTAACCCGGTTCCGGTCAAGTGGGCCATGCAGGAAATGGGCTTGATCGGCGCCGGTATCCGGCTGCCGCTGGTGCCGCTCGCTTCCAACTGCCATGACACCGTGCGTGCCGCGTTGCATGCTGCCGGTGTACTACAATTCGCCCCGACTTGAACCAGTCCGGATCATCTGACCTTTGCTGCTTGCCAGCTTCTCATCCCGTTACGCTATGATTATTTGCAAGAAATTACACCCGGTACACACTTCCGTCGCCCAGCGCGGTCTCGTCCTTAGTGCCCTGATGGTCAGCTTGACTGGCTGTGGCATGCTTGGCTCGGTCATGGAAGCGGACAAGGTCGACTACAAGGGGGCATCGAAAAAGGTGCAGACGTTGGACGTGCCGCCCGACCTGACTCAGTTATCCAAGGATAACCGCTATGCGCTGCCGGACGCGAACCGTGGCGTCGCCACCGCCTCCGGTTACAGCCAGCAACGGGGCAGCGCCCCGCTGGCAGCCGATAGCGTCACTCCCGTTGCCGTTGCCGCCGCCGGCAGCGAGATCCGGGTCGAGCGTGCCGGCAACCAGCGCTGGCTGGTGGTCAAGCAGAGCCCGGAAGCGCTGTGGCCCAAGCTCAAGGAATTTTGGCTGGACGCCGGGTTCCCGGTGACCACGGAAATGCAAACGGCCGGCATCATGGAGACCGACTGGGCTGAAAACCGGGCCAAGATCCCGCAAGATATCTTGCGCAGGACCATCGGCAAGGTCTTCGATTCGCTCTACTCCACGGGTGAGCGCGACAAGTTTCGTACCCGCCTCGAGCGCGCGGCCGACAACTCGACTGAAATCTATATCAGCCATCGCGGCGCCCAGGAAGTGCTGACCGGTAGCCAGAAGGAAACGACTACCTGGACCAGCCGTCCCAACGATCCGGGCCTGGAAGCGCAATTTCTGGCGCGTCTGATGACACGCCTCAGCAATGCCGAAGCGCCGCAAGCGAAGGCGGCCGTCGACAACGCGGCAGTGCAACCGGCCACTGCGCGGCTGGTGAGCGGCGCTGGCGGTGCGCAGGTACAGGTCGATGAAGCCTTCGATCGCACTTGGCGCCGGGTCGGCTTGGCGCTCGACCGGGTCGGCTTTACGGTGGAAGACCGCGACCGCGCGCAGGGGCTGTATTTTGTGCGTTACGTGGATCAGGATGCCACCAAGAAGGGCGGGTTCCTCTCCAAGCTGTTCAGCTTCGGTTCGGCCTCCGATAAGGACAAGGAGGCGCAGCGTTACCGCATCTCCGTCAAAGCCGGTGCAGGTACCAGCAGCGTCGTCACGGTCCAGGATAACCAAGGCAAGGCCGACGCATCGCCCACCGCCGGAAAAATTCTCGGCTTGTTGAACGATCAGTTGAAATAGCAGGGTGCCTGCCGGCCGCAGCGTGCGGTGGGCAGGCAAGATCGCGCCCGCGCGCGTCTTG